>CAZEKO010000071.1:5458-9562 GCA_964512775.1 uncultured Bacteroides sp.
TACAATCGGGATTTAAACTACATTGTACTTCTTCTTTAGTGCGCCCGAATCCGGAGAGACTTCGGTCTGGAATTTTTTGGTCTTATCGTTTTTGATTTTTTCTATCACTTCAGGCATAAACCGCACAAATTCAGCATTTCTGTCAAACAGATACCTGTAAGTAATATGTTTCTTTGAGAGTTTGCTTCCGACTGCTTCGTATACTGATCTCATCTTAGGATTAGTGTCCGACACCCAGGAAATTTCGATTTCAGTAAACCAGCGTCTTTTCCTGAAGACATCCCTTAATTTATAGAAAACAGCTGATTCAAGTCCCATTCCCTGAAACCGCGGTACAATTCCGGCAGCAATAGCCCTTACCCTTTTTATAGTCCGGGTGTTTTTATAATAATAAAAACGCAGAAGATTGATCAGATTTAACTTACCATTCAGGTGTTTCAGTATCATATTGAGATCGGGGAAAAACAGAAAGAATCCTATAGGTTCATCCTGGTGATAAATAAACCAGATAAAATCCTCATCAACAACAGACTTGAGGTTTATAAACTCTCTCCTGATAACCTCCGGGTTAAGGGGGATGAAGTCTTCCTTGAAACTGGGCCATGCTTCATTAACAATTTTAACCAGGTCATTTATAAAACGATCAACTTCGCGGAGATCTACATTAACAAAACTGAAATTGGGTTTTCTCAAAACCCATTCGGCAATTTTCCAGAATCTTTCAGGAAACTCGACCGTCAGATTTATATGGTAAGTGAACTGTTCATAGTAAGTCCTGAATCCATAAGTTTCAAACAGGTTCCTGTAATAAGGGAAATTATATTGCATGCCCATACCCGGGTGGATAAATCCATCAACAAGGAGTCCCCAGAAGTTGTCATTTTCTCCGAAATTTATCGGTCCATCCATAGCCTGGAATCCTTCTTTCAGGAGCCATTCTTTTGCGGTATCAAATAATAAATTAGCTGCTGCCTGATCATTGATGCACTCAAAAAAGCCAATTCCACCTGTTGGTTGTTTATTTTTATCAGAATAAGGCCGGTAGTAAAAAGCAGCGATCCTGCCAATAAGTCTGTTTGTATTATCTTTCAGAATCCAGCGTCGGGCATTTCCTTTGGTAAAATACCTGTTTTTTTGTGGATCGAAGGTATTCTCTACAATTTTATCGAGAGGACAGACCCAGAAAGGATCTCTGCGATAAAGGATTCTTGCTGTATTAAGAAAATCACGGCGCGTTTTCCGATCGGTCACTTCAATGATTTTCATAATATGATCTTAAAAGTAGAACCTTTTTAAAAGCGGAACCAATTAGTTAAATATTGATCAGATTTTTCAGCCTGGTTCCGGTGAATGAACTCATTCTTATTTTTTAAATATACGTAATCTTTCTGCCAGTCGTCAATATTATTAATTATCTCCTTCAATGATTGAGCAAAATAACGGATCTCATCATCGGTCATTGTTGGATGAAGAGACCATCTTACCCAGCCGGGTTTCTCAGATAGATCGCCATGGTTAATCTTTTCTGTAATTTCTTTTGACCGATCATAGCTGACCTCCAAAAGAAAATGGCCGTAAGTGCCGGCACATACACAGCCACCCCGTACCTGTATTCCAAACCTGTCACTGAGAAGCTTCACAATCAGGTTAAAATGTATTTTTTCATGGTAAAATGAAATAATACCGAGTCTGTCTTCTATGTTTTCTGCAAGTATTTTTATGGATGGGATCTGCCTGAGTTCTGTGAAAGCCAGACTGGTCAATTCCTTCTCGCGCCTGAGTATATTATCAACACCCATCCGGTTTTTAAGTTCAAGTGCCAGAGCTGCTCTGATTGCCTGGAGGAACCCGGGTGTACCCCCGTCTTCCCTTACTTCGATATCATCGACATATTTATAAGTGCCCCAGGGATTTGTCCAATCAACAGTCCCTCCACCTGGATTATCCGGGGCATCACTATGATACATTGTGGAATCGAAAATAAGGACACCGCTTGATCCTGGTCCTCCCAGGAATTTATGAGGTGAGAAAAATATGGCATCGAGTTTTTCCATGGGATCATCAGGATGCATATTAATCTCCTCATAGGGAGCAGAAGCAGCGTAGTCAATAAAGCATAATCCGCCATATTCATGCATCATCCTGGCCATTTTATGTACTGGCGTCCGAATCCCTGTAACATTTGAACATGCTGTAAATGAGCCAATTTTAAATTGCCTGTTTTTGTATTTTTCAAGCTGAATCTTCAGCTCATTCAAATCGACAAGCAAATCTTTATCAGGCTGCAGGAGGACAACTTCTGTATTGGTTTCATACCAGGATGTATGATTTGAATGATGTTCCATGTGTGTTATGAAAACGACCGGTTTTTCATGATTATGGATGCAATCGTCATGCCTCAGTTTTCCGCATCCCTTTAGTCCCAGTATCCTTTGTAATTTGCTGATCATGGAAGTCATACCTGAACCGGCGGTGATAATTATGTCGTTAGGGCCAGCATTGACATGCTTCTTGATAAGATCGTGGGCATGGCGGTAGCTGAGGGTCATCCGGGTTCCGGTTTCGTTTGTTTCAGAATGAGTATTAGCAACAAAAGGTCCGAACCGGTCTGTCAGGATTTTTTCAATAGGCCGGTATAGCCTGCCACTTGCAATCCAGTCACAGTACATGATTTTCTTTAGGCCATAAGGAGTCTGGTAGGTAGTGTCAATACCAATGATATTTTGTCTGAATTCCTGAAAATATTTCTCCAGATTACTCATAAGTCAGGATTTGCAGTTCTTGTAAAGTCCATGATATATTGAGCTATAATTTTCAGACTGGCAAAGTTAATTACTTTTTAAGTACTAAATTTGTCTGATCGATGCTTTTATTTAAGCCTTAATAAATTACATCTTTATGCCATTTAAATTGCCCGGAATTTTCAGGGGAGAGTTCCTGAAAAACGTAGCAACACTCATTTCCGGTGCCACTTTTGTACAAATTGTAGCAATTCTTATCTATTTAATTTTATCCAGGATTTATACGCCTGAAGATTTTGGCGTATTCGGCCTTTACTTGAGCATCGTAAGTATTACAGGCATTATTTCAACCGGTAAATATGAAATGGCTATTATGCTGCCAAAGCAGGATAAGGATGCCATGAACCTGTTGAAACTCATCGGATTAATTTCTGTTACTTTCAGTGTATTTCTCCTTTTTCCAGTGATTTTTCTAAATGGCTTTATAAGTAAAATACTTGGTAACAAGGATATATCTGTCTGGCTTTATTTTATACCATTATCAACGTTACTTGTCGGATTATTCCAGGGATTGAAAGTTTATTCAAACCGGTTCAAGGAATACAGAATAATCACAGCGGCAAACGTAGGGCAGAGCCTTACTAATTCAGCAGGGAAGCTGGCCATTGGGCCTGTATTCCCCGGTCCTGCAGGATTAGTAATAGGATCTGTACTTGGAGAACTGGCTGGAGCATCAATATTTCTTGGCAGGTTCCTGAAAAGGAAAAAGGGGGAATTTGGATTGATGGAATGGAAAAGAATTGCCAGCCTGTCAAAAGAATACAACCTGTTTCCAAGGTTTAATATGATACAGAGTGTGATAAACAATTTTTCAGGATCATTACCCATATTTATTTTCAGCTCATATTTTTCACCTGCAATAACAGGCTTTTTCACAATGGGTTACAGTATTATTTACAGACCTGTAAACATGGCAGCTTCGGCCTTTTACCAGGTACTTGCCCAGAGGATCATTGAGAAGAATAATCAGGGAGTGAGATTATACCCTGATATTAAGAAGTTTTTGTATGGATTATTGAAATTGGTTACAATACCGTTTTTATTGGTTGCCTTATTTGCACCTGCTATTTTCAGGGTCGCATTAGGCGGGGAATGGGAAGAGGCAGGACGATATACACAAATCATAATTCCATGGTTTTTTACTACCTGTCTGGCTATGCCGTTATCGTTCATACCGGATATGTTCAGGCGACAGAAAAAGGCGATGATCCTTGACCTTATTAAATTTGTTCTAAGAGGCATCTCAATGGCAGTAGGTGTGATTAATAATGACGTCTATCTTGGATTGATGTTATTCAGTACA
>CAZEKO010000072.1:0-3830 GCA_964512775.1 uncultured Bacteroides sp.
TTTAGTTTTTAGATTTTAGATTCTTCCTGAGTTACATCTTCAAGTTTACTTTTTTGTCCGGATAATTCTTATACTGCATAAGCAGTCCAATGCAACTTAAATATTCCTTAATCTCTTCCGGTTTTGCTTTCCGGGCAAGTACATTGACCTGTATTATTATTGTTTTTGTTACATCAAAACCAACACCCAGCGACTCAATATAATTATCTTCCTTGTTGTTATATAGTACCTCTCTGGTATCGGGATCAATCAGCCTGAAGTTAATAGGATAGAATTTCTGGTGTGTACAGAAGGAACATATATAATCTTTCTGTCCGTAAAAGACTATGCTGAATTCAACTGTATCGGTTGCTGAAATGACCGCACTCCTTGACTGGCTGTAAATCTTATATTCCTTGTTGCGATCCATGATACAATCACCGATCTCATGGTAAGTGGAACAATCCTGTGACCATATATACGGCACTGAAATGAACCATATGCAAAGGAATATGCAAATTCTGATTGTTTTCATGGTCCGGGTATTAAATAATGTTTGAAATAATGTTATTTCTTATCATTGCTGCTGTTTCTTTCAGTTTGATAAAATCCTGTTCAGAAAGTTTATTTTTACTTTTCCCTCCTATAACTAACTTCCCCACTCCTTCTTTTTTTATAGTCATTCTGCCACCGGTAACCTCGACCCTCTCATAAATATCCATCAGAGGCTTTAGTAGCTCTAAAGCGTAAGCAACATTCGGATCCGCAGATTCACCTTGTGAAGATGTTATCATATTATCCAATGCATATCCCTGGTCTGCAAGATGACGTATCATATTATCTGATGTATCATAGACTTCAATCATATTTGCTGCAAGGTAAAGACTTTCAATGATGGCGCCAGTCGATATAAGCATTATGGTGGAAGGCCTTTCATTCTTTTCGCAAAAAAATATCATATTTATGAAAGCCTCATTGGAAATATTAAAAAGTGAGTCGATGTAATTGACATTATTTTTTGCCCGTTCTATCAACTGTTCATTAACAGTTCCCGTAATTCTTATCTTTTCGGCAATATCCTGAACACTCTCAAGATAATTAATGGTTTCTTCACGCCGGCCAAAAATTGCCGCATAAGCAAGATCTGTAACATATATACCCAGATTAAGTGTCAGGGAACGCATGTCCAGATACTTATCTGCATTAGTCGTGGGATTTAAAAGGTCAGTTTTGAATTGCATCTCTGATACCTCAATTATACTGAGCATTTCGGCAGGTGATGGACATAAATTGTATACTTTCTTTATATCTTCAATCTTTTCAATAATTTCCCCTGTTTCTTCATCAACGAAATCCCCTGCCGATCTTCTGGTTCTGTCAGATTTGCATGATAAAACTATCATAACGCAACTCACAAAGAAAAAGACAGATTTGGTTACTCTTTTCAGGTTCATTTTTTGGGTTTTAAGAACATTCGTAATATTGTAAAAATATAAAACATTCCAGTCAGTAATTCATCAAACAAGGTGATGTAGCACACCACTTATATAAACTACCTTTCTTAACCAGCTGAACTGCAATGCAATATAAAAAATCAACGTCATGATCCAGATCACAATTATATTGAACCATATCGTATCAATCTGGTAATGTCCCAGCACTTTAACAGCCGAAAAAAACTGAGCTCTTCCGTTCCGTGATGATGGTATCTGATATATTGGTTCCATTTTTCGGATTAATTTGTGTTTGGATTCAGTTACTTTATGAAGCTCATTCTGGTTAAGAACAAGATCCGCAAGGTTTTCATTGTAATTTTCCTGTTTAAGGATTATCAGTTCATCTCCGCTTCCCAGGTCACTGATTAATTGCCTCTGAATAGTATCCCTTCTGTACAATAATTTTTCACGTATTCTGGCCAGACTGATTTTTGCGTCTGTTAACTGAACCCTTATATTTTCAAGTGACTGGATATCAAGTTGTACGGATTTTTGATCCGGCAGGTTTTTTATTGGATGTATTTTAATATCCTTCAGACTGTTGAGAATGATCTCTGAATTTCTTTTAATCGCCGGATTTTCCGGATCAGATCCCAGGTATCCTTTGGTGTCATCGATGCGTTCTATGATCGCAGGTATCAAATGGTAAAGTTCATATGATACGTTGCTCTCAGCCTGCTCGACATCAAAAAAATGCTTCTGGTATTCATTGTTTTTAAACTGGTTAACTGCGAGTGCTTCATAAGCCCATCTCGATGTCATTAAATCTCCTGCCACCGGAACATTTTCATAAGCTGAAACGCTGTAATGAAGCTTATCAAACCTGACAATAACTCCCGCGAGAAGAATCTGAGGTACCAGCAGGAAAGGAACAATGATATAAATTGCAACAACTGATTTTAATCCATCCGAAATAATGAGGCCCAAAAGATTAGCACAACAGGAAGCAGAAAAAAGTATCAGCCAGTAATTAAAAGTCATGCCCCTGATCTCCAGAATACTATTACCAATCAAAACAAATGTGATCATCTGAATTGCAGACATGCTAAAAAGGAACAGTATTTTTGAAAGAAGATATGATGACCTGCTAAGGTTCAGGAATGATTCCCTTTCAAGGATCTTCCTGTCTTTTATAATTTCTTCCGCACTGATGATCAATCCAAGAAAAAGTGATACAACCACACTCATAAATAAATATGCGGGGAGGTTTTCATTTTTACTGAATATATATTCGCGATAATCAGTCTCGGAGCCACTCACATACTTGGTAAAATAGCCAAGTATAAATGCCAGTATGGGCGCAACAAGGAGCGATATCAGCATGTATTGCCGGTCAGCCAATTTTGCACGCAGGTTGCGTACAATGAAAATGAATAATTGTTTCAGGAATCCAGGAATCCTGAATGGGTTTACAGGTAATTTTTCACGGATATACTTATAAGTTAACTTCGATTGAATGTTGTTGATATACATCTGGTACCACCCTGATGGCAGTATCTTTCTCTTCTGGATAAACTCCCCGGATTCATTTACATCCCTGGCTTCAATGATCTGCAATATTTCATCCGGATTAATATTGCCGCAACTGGGGCATTCGCTTTCCAGGGCATCCACCCTTTCAGTCATTTGTTTGAAATAGACGATAGCTTCCACAGGATTACCCATGTAGACGGGATATCCACCCTTGTCAAGAACAATCAGCCTGTCGAATAGTTTAAACAGATCTGATGAAGGCTGATGTATATTGACTATTACAAGTTTTCCTTTAACAGCTTGTTCTTTAAGCAAATACATTACGTTTTCCGAATCTGTAGAGGATAATCCCGAGGTGGGTTCATCCACAAAAAGGATATGTGGTTCCCTGATCAGTTCGAGGGCAATATTTAGTCGCTTTCTTTGCCCGCCACTGATAAATTTATTCAGCGGTGATCCTACCTTAAGATTTCTCACTTCATAAAGATCCAGATCCGTAAGTATATCATCTACCTTCTGCCTGATTATTCCTTCTTCCAGGTTGTCGAGACAAAGCTTTGCATTATAATACAGGTTATTGAATACAGTGAGATCTTCAATTAATAAATCATCCTGCGGAATATATCCGATTATTCCTTCCATTTCTTCAATACCTGCATGCAGGGCATGTCCATTGATGAATATACTGCCGTTATCCGGTACCAGGGATCCGTTGAGGACTTTTAGCAGCGTCGATTTCCCGGTACCACTCCCTCCCATAATACCAATAAGTTGTCCTGATTCACCATAGAAGGAAAAGGGATGAATTCCGTTCTCCGAATTACGGAATTTGAAACTTATCTCTCTTGCCAGGAAAGTAATCGGCTGTTTTGAACTGTCTTT
>CAZEKO010000072.1:3930-9252 GCA_964512775.1 uncultured Bacteroides sp.
TTATAAAATTTATCTGTAACAAAAGCTTTGCAGTTCTGATATTCTTCCGGTGTGATTAAAAGACCATCCGCAATAGTTTCAACAGCATCGGAAACAGATTGAATAAATTCGGTTTCCTCAGTAGCATAGCTTTCAAAGTACCTGTTAAACTGAAGAAGACTTAATAAGATCTGGAACTTATTTCTGACATGAAGCTCGTGGTTAATTTCATTGCATATGGTTAGTATTTTGACTGAAAGAGATGAGGTTTTTTTACCTGTTTTCTGGATATCTGCCGCTTCAATCTCATCGAAATAATATTCGTACACTGCAAGATATTTCTCAGCAAGTTTTGGGCTTAATTGACTATTAAGGTAGGATTCAACGAAATTCCTGGCAAGTGAAAAAATAGTATCACGGTTAATGCCTGCAATGATTGCAAACAAATGCATCAGGGAATGAAGCATTGATTCATTCATGGGCCTCCAAAAGTTAACCTAATTATAACAGCATCCTGATTTCTGACGAGAAATCCGATATCTCCGTTATGTAATTCCATAATCAGCTGGGCCAGTGAAAGTTCAATTCCAAAACTCAGATCAAGTTGTCGTACTGGTTTATTAAAGTGCCGTTTCAGGTCTTCCAATCTTTTTTCTGTATAATTTTTACCGGAATTAATAATGTCAATTACAACTTTATTATCCTGCCGGTCCGTAACTATGGAGATAGTCTCGGATGGACCTGTATGCTGCATAGCATGGTCCATAATACTCACAAAACAACTGACAAGAAGCTCAAAATCGGCTTTTATTTTTAATTCTTCCTCATGTCTGACATCAACCTTAATATCCTTTTCCCTGAGCTGGTCACTTGTTTCCACAAGCACGTATTCAATAAGTTGTTTTATGGAAATTTCTTCCAGTTTCAGTTTCCTCTCACGGCTTTTCAGGGCAGATATTTGTTCTGCCATTGATGAAAAATGTTCCAGACGGGACACTGAAGTGTCAAGGACATTTATTACCTGGATCAGCTCTTCTGATTCAATTTTATCCTTCAACAAATGAATAGTACCCATAATCCTGTTAAGGGGAGTCCTGATCTCACGGCTCATTATTTTAAGTATCCCTGTTTTTATACTGTCAAGTTCGGCAAGTTCCTGATTTGCCCGTTCCAGGTCGGACAATATCAGCTTATTCTTTTCACGCAGATAGTATACTTCCAGTGAATTATTAATTGACTTCTTTACCTCATCAGCCTGTAATGGTTTATTAATATAACCATGAATATGTCCTTTATTAACGGCTTCAACGACTGTTTCGAAATCAGTGTAAGCGGTCAGCAAAAACCTTCTGATTTCAGGATAATCCCTTGAGACAATCTCAAGCAGTTCAGTCCCTGCCATGCCAGGCATGCGCTGATCAGTAACAAGCACCTGAATTTTTTCTCTTTTCAAAATGTCCAGCGCTTTTGCAGCAGACTCAGCGAGAAATACCTGATAGAATTTTTCGAATGTTGCCTTAAACAAAGTCAGGTTTGTCTGCATGTCATCAACATACAATATATTCGGCTTTATAAGTATTTCTTCAGGCATGTATTAAAAAAATTAATTTAAACCGAATTATCAGGTTAAGCTGTTATTTTAGTCTAAAATTAGAAATAGTAAAATAAGTGAATAAATCTATTGAAAACCATTATCATTTAAACAAGTTTTCAGAAGAATATTAAACTTTTCGTCAATCTTAGTGTTAATTAATAAGATAACTGGAATATGTATTCCAGGTATCTCGGAATAATTTTATAATATTGGATTTGACAAAACCAAGTAGGCTTATTGGAGAACAAATGACCGATAAAATGAACGTTAACAAATATCACAGCCTGATCTCAAAGAATCTGAATATAGAAACATGGAAGGTGTCCAATACGATGGATTTAATATCTGAAGGCGCCACCATCCCATTTATTAGCCGTTATCGGAAGGAAGCTACAGGAGGACTTGATGAAACGCAGATTCATGAAATCCAGAACCTGTATGACAGATTTATCGAAATTGATAAGCGCCGTGATACCATATTACGAACCATTGAAGAACAGGGAGTTCTGACAGACGAACTTAAACAGAAGATTGAAGAAGCAGTTACAATGAGCGAGCTGGAAGATCTTTACCTTCCTTACAGGCCCAGAAAAAAGACCAGGGCATCAGTTGCCAGGGATAATGGGCTGGAGCCTCTTGCAAAGATTATTATGCAACAGAAAGAACAGAATATTATTAAAAAGGCTGAAGAATTCATTTCGGATAAGGTTAACAGCGCCGAGGATGCCATACAGGGGGCAAGAGATATTATTGCAGAATGGATGAACGAAAGCTCATATGCCCGTCAACAGATCAGGAAGCTTTTTTATCATCAGTCATCGATTTCATCTCATGTAATCAGATCTAAGGAAGAAGCTGGGATTAAATATAAAGATTACTATGAATTTGAGGAACGTTTTAATAAATGTCCTTCCCATCGCATTCTGGCCATATTTCGAGGTGAAGATGAAGGATTCCTGAAATCCCGTATCGGACCGGATGATGCAGAAGCCATTGATATACTCGACAAAATCTTTGTAAAAGGGAATAATGAGGCATCGGGATATGTGAGTATTGCGGTCAGGGATGCTTATAAAAGGCTCATATTTCCTGCAATTGAATCGGAATTCAGACAGATAGGTAAGGAACGTGCTGATGATGAAGCGATTAGGGTATTTACAGATAATCTCAGGCAGTTACTCCTGGCGCCACCATTAGGACAAAAAAGAGTTCTGGCAATTGATCCGGGATTCCGCACGGGTTGCAAAGTTGTCTGTCTCGACAGCGAGGGAAAACTCCTGCATAATGAGACAATTTATCCTAATCCCCCGCATAATGACAAGATTCTATCAACAAAAAAAATGAAATCCCTTGTTGCCACATACCAGGTTGAGGCAATTGCCATAGGAAACGGTACAGCCAGCAGGGAAACTGAAAGTTTCATAAAAAGAGTCAGGTTTGATCGGGACATTAATGTTTTTGTAGTAAATGAAAGCGGTGCTTCTATATATTCTGCTTCAGAAGCTGCCCGTGAAGAATTTCCGGATTATGATGTTACAGTACGGGGTGCGGTTTCCATTGGACGCAGATTGATGGATCCGCTTGCAGAACTGGTTAAGATTGATCCAAAATCCATCGGGGTTGGACAATATCAGCATGATGTGGATCAGAACAAATTAAAATCCAGCCTCGACCATGTGGTTGAAAGTTGTGTCAATCTTGTTGGAGTTAACCTCAACACTGCCAGCAGGCATTTACTGACATACGTCTCAGGACTTGGTCCCCAATTGGCCGGTAATATTATCGCCTACCGTAATAAAAATGGGGCATTCCACTCAAGAAAAGAGTTGAATGACATTCCACGACTTGGGGAAAAAGCCTTTGAACAATCAGCCGGATTCTTAAGGATCCCTGCTGGTGAACATCCTCTTGACAATAGTGCTGTTCACCCGGAAAGTTATCATATCGTAGAAAGGATGTCCTCTGATCTTAAATGTGCTGTCACCGATTTAATTGAAAAACCAGATCTGAGAGAGAAAATCCAGATAGAAAAATATATTACTGAAAAAGCAGGTCTTCCGACATTAAAGGATATCCTGGCTGAATTTGAAAAACCCGGCCGCGATCCCCGAAAAGATATCAAGGTCTTCGAATTTGCACCAGAGATTCACACAATTGAAGATCTCAAATCCGGCATGGTTGTCCCGGGAATTGTAACAAACATAACCAACTTCGGAGCTTTTGTAGATATCGGCGTGAAACAGGACGGACTGGTGCATGTCTCACAAATGGCTGACAGGTATGTATCCAATCCCTCGGAAATTGTCAGGATCCATCAACATGTCAAAGTCAGAATTCTGTCTGTTGATTTGGAACGGAGAAGGATACAACTATCTATGAAGGAAATGCCTCAAAATGAAAAGAAGGCATAGAGCATGGGGGGTGGATTAGCTGATTATCAGTGGAAAATTATAAATCCCGATCATCAATCATTCAAATTAAGATCAATCTGCTGAGCTTTAATAACCATTATAGGTTATTCGACGTAGAGCACCAGTCCCTTCAGATATTCTCCTTCTGGATGGTAGATACTTACCGGATGATCGGGTGGCTGGGATAATTGATGTATAATTTTTACTTTACGGCCTGTATTGGCAGCAGCCGCAAAGATCGATTTCCTGAAATTATCCCTGGTGACAACCTGGGAACAACTGAAAGTAAAAACAATCCCTCCTGGATTGATTATTTCAAAAATCCTTGCATTCAATCTTTTATACCCCTGAAGGGCATTATCAAGCGCCCTTTGATGTTTTGCAAATGCAGGCGGATCTGAAATTATCAAATCATAAGTCTCTCCTGTATTCTGCAAAAAATCAGAAACATCCTCACAGAAAGCCTGATGTGATGTTTTTTTTCCAAAATTCAATTGAACATTTTGTATTGCTAAATCAATTGCCGTTGTTGAACTATCAACAGTATGGACCATCCTTGCTCCTCCCCTGATGGCATAGATGGAAAATCCTCCTGTATAACCAAACAAATTCAACACCGATCTGCCCAATGATAATGTACCTAATAATTTTCTGTTCTCTCTCTGATCTATATAAAAGCCGGTTTTCTGACCTTCCTTCAGATCAACAATGAAATGATTCCCATTTTCAATCACTTCATTCCTAACCATTCCCTGTATCAGATTTTCATCCTTTATATCAGATGAAAATTTACCTGGAAGTGTTGATTCACTCCTGTCAATAATAGTTATCAGCCTTTTTCCAAGTGCATTTACTAATCCTTCCTTTATTATTTCCTTTTCCCGGGACATTCCCACCGAATGAAACTGGATCACGACCGTTCCATTATAATAATCAACCACCAAACCTGGCATTCCGTCACCTTCAGCATTCACCAACCTGAATGTATTTGTATCCAAATTGTCCACCATACCTATCTTTTTTCTGTATTCAAATGCAGCCATAATACGATCCATAAGTACCATTCTGATATCATCTACTGGTTCAAAGGATACAATTCTCACTGCTATTGAACCACCAGCATAATGTCCGGTTCCAAGAAATTCATCTTTACTTGAAAATACATCAACAAGATCCCCTTCAACCGGTGAACCCTCTATACCTTTAATGGCACCTGAGAAGACCCATGGATGGAATCTCCTAAACGACTTTTCCCTGCCAGATTTCAGAATAATTTTGATTTTACTTGTCATTAAAATCAATTTAATAACAAAATAACAGTTATTTTTTCAATTCCTC
>CAZEKO010000073.1:0-9191 GCA_964512775.1 uncultured Bacteroides sp.
ATTCCCCTCAACATCTTCCGTGATACATCGTATCTTGCTATCGGGTAATCCATTTGCAGTATTGAAAGTCAGTATCCTGTTGCCGGATAACCTGCTTATTCCGCCACCCCAGGTACCTGCCCAGATGTTACCCAACCTGTCCTCAAAGACTGAACTAACTACGTTATTCGCCAGTCCGTCACGGGTAATATAAAATAAAAAAGTATCTCTAGCTATCTCATATTTATAAAGCCCGCCATTATGGGTACCAAACCAGAAATCCCCTTTTGAATCCTCCAAAAGGGTAATGATCTGGAAGTACAGCGGCATCTTTTCTATAACAAACTGTTCAAAATCGTTAGTATTCCTGTTATATTTTTTTATACCGACATCAGTTACTAAATACAATGTGCTGTCTCTTCCAATATATGATCTGAACACCTGGTCGCTGAGTCTTTTCCCCAGGTATTGTTCATATCTGAGTTCCGTCATCAAAGTATCAGGATTCCAGATACATACTGCACCATTACCTGCTGTTGCGATCCATAATCTGCCATCCTGGTCTATTGAAAAGGAAGTAATATCACTTTCAAGGATTAAGGGGATTTGTTCAGGCTGTTCAAAATTTCTTCCATTATAACGGGTTATACCTCCCCCTTTATGTCCCAGCCATATTTTTCCCGAATTATCCTGAATAATTGCCTGGACACCATTGACTGCGAGCCCATCCTCGGTAGTAAAATTTTCAAATAAAACCCCATCAAAACGTGATACTCCGCCGTCGGTTCCTATCCATATATAATCATTCTTGTCCTGGATAATGGTATAAACTTTAGACTGAGCAAGTCCCTGCTGAACACTGTAAAGGTCAAAGAAATAGGTTTGTGTTTTAGAAGTTTGTGAAAGGAAAAAGAATACTAAAAAAAAAGCTATCCGACACATATTGCGGATAGCTTTTCTGAATCCCGTAATTTCATGTATCATAAATATAGGCTTAGTTTTACTTTAACATAAAGAAGAATGTTCCGTCTTCATCTTCCAATCCGTCAATCTTACCAAATTGGGGCTTTTGCTGGTTATTTTTGACTACTGCCGTAGTAACTTTGGTTACGATGCTTTCAATTGGAATACATGTATTCGGATTGTTAGCGAGTGAATTGGCAAATGTCCTTGTAAATTGGGAATTATCAATTGCCAGTTGATAACCTGCTGAAGAAAAGACCTGTGAAGATTTGAAACGGGTCGCCTGCCAGTCATCACAGCTCCGCGCTTTCAAATCCGATCTCATGGCCTGATAGAAGCTGGGGCCCGATTCACAGGCATCCGTAATAACCAGCGTATGGGTTACATAATTCGCATAGGATTGCATGGAAGCTTTCAGTGCATTGATATTAAAATAGGTGAATTCATCCTCTCTTTTGGCATCTGTGGGGATCCAGTAACCTGTTTCATTGATAAACTTACCATGCCCTGCATACCAGATCAGTATTGAGTTCACCCGGTTGCTTCTGACAAGGTCTCTCAGTTCAATGGAGAAAAATCTTTCCATATCACTTTTAGTCATGTTCTTTTTATGCACAATGTTATGGACCTGGTATTTTGCCAGAGCTGATTTCATCAGGCTTACATCTTTTGGTGGTCCTTCGAGGCTTGGAAATGTCTCATAATCCGAATTTTCAATGAAAACCGCCCATGTCTTGCCCATGGGATTGGTTGTGGAGATAACAGCTGCATCCCGGTTCATTGTGAACTCAGCTTCGGTTTTGTTACCATAAACATCTGTAGCAATAACTGTGATTTTATTTTTGTTTAGTACATCCAGGTTTGCGGAGAAAGAAGGATTGATCTCATCAGGTATGTAACTTGCCAGAACTCCATTGATAAGTATACTTTTAATAAGGCTTTCATCTTCGATTTTACCTTCTACATAAATGGTAGGACTGTTTGAATCAAGATATATCTGACCATCATCCGATGCATAGGGAGCTATAATATAAACTTTAGGGATACCTACTTCTGTGAAATTGATCGCATACCTGCCTGATTCTGTATTGTCATATACATCAGTAACGGTAATAATAAGGTCTTCTTTCCCATGTATATCCAGTGCTGCAAGGAATTCATAATTTCCTGATTCTTCATTCTTGCTAAGAGGTATCTGCTGGTTGTCGATCATTAATGATTTAATATCGCTTTCATCTTCTATTTTCCCTTTCATGGTCACGATCGTTGAACCCTTGGGAAATTGTAGTAAAGCTTCATCTCTTAGTTGTGGATCAAGAATTACGATGACAGGCTTATTACTTTCACGGTATAATTCAAATAGTCTTCCCTGTGTTTCTTTCAACAGTTTCTGGGCCTGAACGTCATATTCCGATAATGCTGCAAGGGACTCATAATCTTTGATAGCTGCTTTGAAATTGACTATCTGCTCATAGGAATATGCCCGTTTATATAATGCTTCGGCATTCTTCGGATTTATCATCAGAACCTTTGAGAAATCATTGATAGCGTTAGGATGCTGGGTGAAATCCTGATAATAACAGCCACGAATAAAATACATTTCCTCATCGTCCGGATTCATCAGGATATTTTTTGATATATCATCAATTGCTTTAGGATAATCCAATTGCTTGATATATATTTTGCTCCTTATCAGGTAGGCTCTTCGATTATTAGGATCCAGCCCGATGGCATTATTCACATGGTTAAGCGCAAACTGTACTTTATCAAGTTGCAACCGCAGCTCTGCAAGCGATATATACGCATTTACATGTCTGGGATCTTTCCCAACCGTTTTTATAAAATCTTCTTCCGCAGCACTAAACCTCCCTAATTCAACATTTATCAAGCCACGCAGATAAAAGTTCTCAACTGTTTCCTTTAGGGTAAGAGCAGTATTGCAAGTCGCCATAGCCTCTTCATATCTACCAAGAGCCATAAGAGCTTTTGCCTTAATCACATATGCATCTGGATTGGTTTTCTTCAGAATAATTGAAGCATCGGCTTTCTCGATTGCGTTCTGATATTCACCCAGCAGGTAATTTAACCTTGCTGCCTGATAAAAGACAACAGTATTATTACTCAGGAAGGTTGATGCCCTGTCATAATCTTCAGCCGCTTCCTTCAACATATTAAGTTTTTCATAGGCATTTGCCCTGAATATGTATGCATCGGCAAAATCAGGCTGCAGGTCAATCGCTTTCGTGAATTGCTCGATTGCATCTTTATAATTGCCTGCTGAAACAAACTCCTCCCCTGTTTTAAAATATTTTTTTGCGTTCTGTGATAATACAATGGAAGGGATAAATAAAACTAAAACGAAAATAAAATTCCTCATGGTTTTCATACTTTACTATATGTTAATTAAAATCAAGATTATTATACGTGTTGATAACCACCTAAGTTGCAAAAAATCTTCGAGTTATACAAATTTATTTTGTCTAACAAATTCATTCAGTCTAACAGATTTGTTTAACATGAATCGCTGTTTTTATAAATTTTCAGTAAACTTTCCGCGAATTCAAATTGTTCTACCGGCTCGGAAAGAAGTACCGGTGCCGGAATTCCTTTACCAAAAGTAACATTGCCAGTAAATACCCTGGCTTCGTCCCATATCTCCTGCCTAAGAAATTCATCAATCAGCATTTTCCCGCCTTCAACAATCAGGGATTGTATATTGTTAGTGTAAAGGAATTCAAGTACGGTCGATATACTATCTTTATTTCTATCAAGCAAAAAATATTTCAGATTTGTCTGATCTCTTTTCGGTTTATATGTAAATATCACGGTTTCGACAGAGCCATCCAGAATTTTCAGATTACCAGACAGACTACCTTCCCTGTCAATTACCAACCGCAATGGATTTTTTCCTGGCCAGTTCCTGGTTGTCAGCCGGGGATTGTCCATCATAACAGTCCGGGAACCAACCAGTATTGCCTGTTCCTCAGCTCTCCATTTATGTACCAGGCGGCGGGAAGCTTCATCAGTTATCCAGGTAATCCTTTTTGTCCCATGTTCCTGCCTGTCGACATCGATAAAACAGTCTTTTGTTTGCGCCCATTTAAGAATAATAAAAGGCCGTTTTTTCATATGGAATGTGAAAAATCTTTTGTTCAAATTAATGCACTCTGCTTTCAGAATATCAGTAACAACATTCATGCCTTTTTCTTTAAGGAATTGAATTCCCTTTCCGCTAACAATGGGATTTGGATCCAATGTGCCGCTGATAACTGCCGGAATGTTTTTTTCGCAGATCAGGCCAGTACAGGGGGGTGTTTTACCAAAATGAGAGCAGGGTTCAAGGTTTACATAAAGAACAGAATCTGTTAACAGGGTTATATCTAAAACGCTGTTTATGGCTATTACTTCAGCATGTGGACCTCCGTATATCCTGTGAAATCCTTCTCCTATGATACGATCTTTATGGACAATTACACAACCCACCATTGGATTTGGAGCAGTACTGCCCAATCCTTTAGCGGCAAGCTCCAGGCACCGTCTCATATATTTTTCATGCTCGTCTGAAATGCTCAAATGATATATATTTTAACTTTGATTTATGAATCCTTCTTTCAAAACAATTGGAACAATATGCGAATTTATCAAAAATGAACTCAACGGGCTATATCCAGAAAGGGAAATTCACAGCCTCACTGATATTATAATTTCTCACACTCTAGGTATTCCAAAACATGAAATCTACATTGAAAAAGGTAATATACCTGATGATAATGACAAACTCCGGATTATTGAAATAGTAGGGGAACTCAAGCTTGGGAAGCCGATACAGTACATTTTTGGATATACTGATTTTTTTGGATTAAATCTACGTGTTTCCCCGGCAGTTTTGATCCCCAGGCCTGAGACTGAAGAACTTGTGAAATGGATTATCGACGACCAGACCGGAAAATCGCCTGTTATTCTTGATATAGGAACAGGCAGTGGATGCATTGCTATTGCCCTGAAAAAAAACCTTCCACAGTCCAGGATTTATGCATGCGATGTCTCTGATGCAGCCCTGAAACTAGCTGAAAAAAATGCTAAATCGCAAAGCGTGGATATTGTTTTTTTTCATAAGGATATTTTCACTGACGATCTTTTAAAACACCATAATGAGCCAGCTGATAATTTGTACGATATTATCGTCAGCAATCCTCCATATATACCATTAAAAGAAAAACCATCTATTAACATAAATGTTTCAGGTTTTGAACCTGAAAATGCACTTTTTGTCCCTGATGAAGATCCATTGATATTTTACAGGTTTATTGCATCTTTTGGATTAAATCACCTTAAAAAAAACGGACAAATTTATTTCGAGATACATGAAAGTTCAGGTCCGGCTGTCAAAATGCTATTAGAAGGATCCGGATACAGTAATGTCACTATTCGAAAGGATATTAACGGAAAAAACAGAATGGTAAAATGTTATAGATAATGAACAAAAAAGAAGCTCTGTCTAAAATTCGTTCTATATGCAGCCGTCAGGAACAATGCCGGCAGGATATCTTATTTAGATTGTCAAAATGGGATGTCAGTGAACCAGATTCGGAACAAATACTGGAAACTCTTGAACAAGAAGGATTTATTGATAATTCGAGATATGCTGGCTCTTTCGCAAATGATAAATTCAAATTCAACAGGTGGGGAAAGATCAAGATCAGGTGGATGATGAGGCAGAAACAAATACCTGAAGATATTATTGAAAAAGCTATATCTCTTATAGATGAAGATGAATATCTTAGTATACTGACCTCGGAATTGCGGAAAAAGATGAAATCACTTAAATCGCAGGATAAATACAACCAAAAAGAGAAACTTATTCAGTTTGCCACCCAGCGAGGCTTTGAATATGAAATTATTTACAAAGTGATTAATAAGTTAATTTTATAATTTTACAAAATTATAACTTCGACAATATGATAACTTCAGAACAGCTCAAAGAATTGATCAAGCGGGAGAATTCGCTGAGGAGGCATCTTTGACATCGATAATAAATTAGCTCTTATCAAAGAAAACGAGGAGCTTACCCATGCTCCTGATTTCTGGAAGGATACTCAAACTGCAGAAGAAAAACTAAGGGAAATATCCCAGCTTAAATCCTGGACGACAGCCTATAATAAGGTAAAAACCAGTCTTGATGATCTGGGAGTAATGTTCGAATTTTTCAATGAGGGCGAAGCAACTGAAAAGGATGTTACTGATCAGTACAATGCAACCCTTCAACTCATTGAAGATCTTGAATTCAGGAATATGCTCAGCAGTGAAGAAGATATACTGGGAGCAATTCTTAAGATAAATCCGGGTGCAGGTGGAACTGAAAGCCAGGATTGGGCACTAATGCTGATGCGTATGTATATCCGGTGGGGTGAAAGAAACAATTATAATGTCAGGGAAATCCATTATCTGCCGGGTGATGAAGCCGGGATCAAGTCTGTAACCCTTGAATTTACAGGTGAATATGCATATGGGTACCTGAAAAGTGAAAATGGGGTTCACAGACTTGTCAGATTATCACCATTTGATTCAAATAACAAGCGGCATACCTCATTTGCCTCCGTTTTCGTTTCACCAATTATTGACGATTCGATCGATATTGTTATCAATCCTTCAGATATTTCCTGGGAAACTTACCGTTCCAGCGGGGCAGGCGGACAAAATGTCAATAAAGTCGAGACTGCTGTCAGGTTACGACATTTCCCAACCGGGATTGTTATTGAAAATCAGGAAACCAGGTCACAGTTAAAAAACAAAGAAAATGCCATGAAGATCCTGAGGTCCCATCTCTATGAACTTGAACTCAGGAAAAGAAAGGAGCTCCAGGCTGAAATCGAAGGTCAGAAAAAAAAGATCGAGTGGGGCTCGCAGATACGCAGTTATGTTCTTCATCCCTATAAGATGGTGAAGGATCTCCGGACCAGCTATGAAACCTCCAACATACAGGACGTTCTGGACGGCAACCTTAATGATTTCATTAAAGAATATCTGATGCATTATGGTGGTGCCTGACCTGTTTCAGGCGCACTTATTTGTTTTCATTAACCCGGATTTATGCTAATTTTATAAACTAAAAATCATTTAATGATGAAAAGCAAAATTCATTTTCTTTCACTTATACTTATCATTGTAACTATTTGCCTTACATGTAAAAAAGATGATGACTGGTATCACATCACTGCTTACGAAGAGCAACTTCACAAGTGTGTAAATGAATTCCGTAAATCAAAGGGTAAGAATGAACTTGTTCTTCAGTTTGTCATGGTTGTTGAGGCACAGGGGCACAGTAAAGACTGGAAAAACAGTGGTGATCCGGTAGCAGGACTCCAGGAACGTTTCGATGAAGTTATTGAAAAGATTGGTGGAACTAATTACGGTGTGATTACTTCTCTTGTCTATAATCTTCCTCCAGATAGTGTTGTAAACCGCTGGATTGCCGATTCAAGCGCACGGGATATCCTGCTTGATGTCTATACCCAGTCAGGCCCGGGAATTGCAGAAGGAGATAATAATGCTCGATATATAACACATATGTTCCTGAATATACCCTAAAAAAGATCTACTAAAATACTCTTATTACTTTTTACATAACATTTAATAATTACTTATATGAACATTAGAATTGAAAAAGACACAATGGGGCCCGTTGAGGTTCCTGGTGACAAGTATTGGGGTGCTCAAACCCAAAGGTCAGTGAATAATTTTAAAATTGGTGATCAGTTGATGCCAATGGAAATCATTTACGCTTTCGCTTATCTTAAGAAGGCAGCTGCCCTGGTCAATCTTGATCTTGGTGTTTTACCGGAAGAAAAAACCCGCCTGATTGCACAGGTTTGTGATGAAATCCTGGAAGGTAAGCTTGACGATCAGTTTCCGCTGGTGGTCTGGCAAACCGGTTCAGGGACACAATCCAACATGAATCTGAATGAAGTGATAGCTAACAGGGCTCATGTCATCAAAGGCAACAAGCTGGGCGAAGGGCAGAAATTCATTCATCCGAACGATGACGTGAACAAATCTCAGTCATCCAATGATACCTTTCCTACGGCAATGCACATTGCAGCTTACAAGAGAATTATTGAAACCACCATTCCGGGAGTAAAAAAGCTGCGTGATACCCTTGCACGGAAATCAAAAGAATTCATGCAGATCGTAAAAATCGGCCGCACTCACTGGATGGATGCCACACCTCTGACGCTGGGACAGGAATTTTCCGGCTACGTTTCCCAGCTGGATCATGGCCTGAAGGCTCTCAGAAATACTCTCCCCCATCTTGCCGAGATAGCACTGGGAGGAACAGCAGTTGGTACCGGCATCAATGCTCCAAAAGGTTATTCAGAACGGGTTGCTGCAAAGATCGCTGAGTTGACCGGATTGCCTTTTATCACTGCCCCGAACAAATATGAATCCCTTGGATCCCACGACGCCATAGTAGAAGTCTCGGGTGCACTTAAACGTCTTGCGGTAAGCCTTATGAAAATGATAAACGATATCCGTGTGCTATCTTCCGGTCCCCGAAGCGGGATTGGCGAAATCATACTTCCTTCCAATGAACCCGGATCATCCATAATGCCCGGAAAAGTTAATCCAACTCAGACTGAAGCCCTGACTATGGTGTGTGCCCAGGTGATCGGAAATGATTTAGCCATCACCACAGGCGGAATGCATGGGCATTTTGAACTGAACGTGTTCAAACCAGTCATGATCGTTAATCTCCTTCATTCATCACGTTTGCTCGGAGAAGCTTGTGTCTCCTTTAATGATAACTGCGCAGAAGGAATTGAACCTAACCTGGAGACTATTAAAAAACATGTCGAAAATTCACTGATGCTGGTCACTGCTCTGAATCCTCATATCGGTTATGAAAAATCCGCAGAAATTGCAAAAAAAGCTTTTTCTGAAAACACTACTTTGAGAGAAGCAGCTCTATCCCTGGGATATGTTACGGATGCAGATTTTACAAAATGGGTTGATCCGAAGAAGATGGTTGGAGAAATCTAGGGAACGGTTAAAGGATCGCAGGGATACAGGGTCACAATGGTATTTCAAGGTCGCATTAGTAACAATGGTTGCAATGGACTCAGGATCTCAAGGTCGCATCAGTATCAATGGTCCCAAGGTAGTATTAGATAGAAATCCTTAATACTACGAAGTTATATTGTTAGCAGATAATGAAATCTGAAGAACAAAGAGAGAAGCTTTTCGGGGAATTT
>CAZEKO010000074.1:0-1608 GCA_964512775.1 uncultured Bacteroides sp.
TTCACAAACATCATCATTGTGCATGCAATGATGGTTAAACCCAGTGAAAAATAAAATGGTACGAATATGCCAATCTTCTCCCACAGTATACCTGCAAGAAAAGATGCAGGGAACGCACATAATCCGATCACCATTTGAAATCCTCCCAGGACACTTGCCTTGTACGCTGCCGGCGCTAATTCTGCAACCAGTGTCTTCTGCACTGGCTCCATTGCTCCTTTATGTAATCCATAAAAAACAAATGCCAGAATTATTGTAAACCGGCTATGCGCCAGAATGATACTCAGGCAAACCACAATCCAGAAAATGAAAGACAATATCAACACAAATTTTCTGCTTGTTCTATCAGATAGTCTGCCAAAAGGCAGTGAAAACAAAGATGCAACAGCCGTGAAAACAAGGTATAGCACAGGTATCCATCCTTCTTTGAAGCCATATTCTTTTGCATAAATAATCAGGAAAGAATAGCTGAATGTACCAAGGGCGAAGATGGAACTTAATAAAAGAAACAATTTAAAATTCAGGTCCAATTCCTTCAGTGAAAGCCCCTTAAATATTATTGCATCAGTATTCCTGCGTTCTTTGATCTGGAAAAGTATTAGTATCACTCCGATCAAGGATGGTACCGCGGCAATGAAAAATAAAGTCCTGTAACCAAGTAAGTTAAATAATAATAAACATATTGTAATACCGCAGACAGCCCCTAGATTATCCATTGTCCTGAGCAGTCCGAAGTTTCTACCCCTGTTTTCATTTGTTGAAATTTCAGCTATGATCGCATCCCTGGGAGCACTCCTGATCTTTCCCGCTCTGTCCAGGATCCTGAAAGGGATAACATGCTGCCACACCGAGGATAATGCATAACCAATCCTGGATGCGGATCCCATAAGATAGCCGGTCCAGATAAAAATCTTTCTCTTCCGGATCCGGTCTGACCAATAACCCGAAACGGCTTTAGCCAGTGAAACAAAAGCCTCCCCCAATCCATCAATGAACCCCAGAACAGCCATGTTAGCCCCTAAGACCGATGTGACGAACAGGGGCCAGATGGGATAAATCATATCCGAACCAAGATCATTAAGAAATGAAGCTATAGCGAAGGTTCGCAGTGTTTTTCGCTTCTTTTTTTCCTCTATATTGGAAGATCCCATCTGTTTTTACTGAATCCTGGCTAAAGTATCACGACTTATTTTCTTCAAACGCAAGATAATCCCTGTAGTTTTCAACGATCGCTTTTTTACCTTTCCGGATTATCCTGAATCCCTCCTTTTCAAGTAACTTTTGATGTCCTGTTAATCTGCACATCATCTGTCACTTTTTTATAATCTCTATTCTTCCTTATCCAAACGCAACATCTAGTACCATCATAGTAGCAAATCCTAACATTGCACCCATCGTAGACCAATGTGTTTCATTACCTGTTTGAGATTCCGGAATTAATTCCTCTACAACAACAAAAATCATGGCACCTGCAGCAAATGAAAGGGCATATGGAAGCAGAGGCCTGACTGCCAGTACTAGCCAGGCACCCAGCACCCCTGCGATAGGCTCAACTATTCCTGATAATTGCCCGTACCAGAAGGCCTTGAACCTTGAAAATTTTTCACG
>CAZEKO010000074.1:1708-5502 GCA_964512775.1 uncultured Bacteroides sp.
GATAATTCAATAGCAGGTTTGAGAAGCGACCAGAAACTCGCGGCAATCATCACACCAGCAGCGAATCCAAGCATGGTATTTAACACTTTTTTATTAATGGTTTTAAAGAAGAAAACCATCGATGCACCTAATGCTGTCAAACCCCACGTGAAAAGTGTCGCAAAAAGCGCCAGCAAGACAGGATTATATTCAAGTAGTCTTTCCATTTTTAATAGTATACTCACAACATCACATCCATTTCTTTTTACGGAAAAATAATAAAATGATAATAACTACGATTAGAATAAAAATCCAGAAAAATAAATACCCATATTTCCACCCTATTTCCGGGAAATATTTAAAATTCATTCCATAAACCCCTGCAAAAAAAGTAAGGGGAATGAATACAGAAGCAAATATGGTCAGTATTTTAATAGTCTGATTAGTACGATGGGTCATGTTGCTGTTGTACATGTTGAACTGATCAGTAATGACAGTCTGATAGGTATCAATTACTTCATTAGTCATAACAATGAGTTCATTAAGGTCAATCAGGAACTTACGTATCTTTTTTGAGAGAAGGGGTGATTCTGATTTCAGTAATTGAGTCATCATTTCCTTCACTGGAAGAATGCATTTGCGTAAATAATTGATCTCGATTTTGTGACGGAACATTTCTTCGGCTACACTTCGGTCATTACTGTTCATAATTTCTTTTTCAAGTTCTTCGATCTGTGCACCAATATCCCCTACAATTATGATGTATTTGTCAATGATTGAATCAAGCAATGAATATGCCAGGTAATCCTGGCCGCTCTGTCTGATCCTGCCATCATTATCCCGGATCCTTTCAATGACCGGATCAAAATGATCCGCGGTCTCTTCCTGAAGAGTAATGAGATAATCGTTCCCAATTATCAGGCTGAACTGGTCTGCTGATAATTTGCAGGTCTTCCTGTCATAATCAAGAATTTTAAGTATAATGGTAATATGTTCAGGATCCTCATCAAATTTCGGTCGGTTATCAGTATTGAGAATATCTTCAATTATAAGTGGGTGTATACTGAATTCTTCCTGGAGCTTCAGCATCAAATCCACATCATGTATACCATCAATATTTATCCAGGTTACATTTTTTTTCTTATGAATAAATTCAAATATACCTTCAAAAGATTCAACTTCCTTTTCTACCAGTTCAGTAGAGGAGTAATCGATAATCTTAATCCTGGGTTTTTCCATTTTTTGTTTCCCGATAAAGATGTGAGCTCCGGGGATTTCACCGACGGATTTTTTTCGACTAAGGAAAAATCGTGCCATATCTTTCTTTTTTAATTATACTATGTTGTGACCCTGTGACCTCGTGACCTTGTAACCTGAGTCATATGTCTGCTTACATATATCCCATAAACTTCTATTTGGTCTAGTAATTCGTAGCGATAATTTGTAATTGATCATGGATGATAAATGCAGATACATTGGTTGATCCGTGCGGGCCTTCGGTCTGAACCCATTGGGAAAAGATATAATTATTGGTTAAAAAATAAATCGAGAATAAGCTCAAAATTCTGAGCTTCATACTATTGTTTTATTATTTTATCTTTTATTACTTTTCCATCGATTTCCAGCTGGAGAATATATAATCCTGGCTGGCAATCAGTTAAATCAATTTCTTTCTGATTTTTCTTGTCAATCAATACCTTGCCCGTCAGTGTAATTATGTTAATCCTAAAATCCCTGTCTGTTTCAATATATAAAATTCCATTGGTGGGATTTGGATAGTAATTCACTAATCCTGAAATCTGCTCGCCTATCCCGGTATTTTCTGAGACAGAAATATAACCTGTTTTTGTCATATTATCATTACCCGAACTGTTAGAACAGGTCAATGATACCTGGTATGTACCTGGCGTATTATAAGTTATAATCGGATTCTGTTCATTTGAAGCTGATGGATTTCCACCCTGGAATAACCAGCTCCAGGATGTTGGCTTATTTACAGATAAATCAAGGAATTGAACCGATAAAGGTGCACTACCTGATTTAATATCTACTGTGAAATTCGCGATAGGGGTCAATCCTAAATTTCTCTCTCCTATAGTATAATATACCGGCCATTTTGCATAACTATATAATATTCCTGCCGAGCCAACACCAGATATTTTATTGGCATCAAGATTAATAACTCCAATAACCTCATTATCACTTAGATCTAATGCTGAAAAAGCAATCTTATTATCATCTCTTGAATATGAAGGATAACCTATAGTAGCATTTTCTGTAATAAGGGCCAGATCACCGGTTATCAGGTTAACACCATATATTTTATATTCATCATATGTAGAACTATTCAGATAGTCAAATGCAATTATATAAGGAGAGTTTTTTGAAAATGTCGGATTTCCAATGCTTACATTTTCAGGAAGCGATCCATATAATTTCTGTATGGTCCCGTCGCCAAAATCTTCACTGGCATTATCCCAGACTTTTATGAATCCAATATCCCAATAACTTATATCATCACCTGTGGAAGAGTATAAGACATTATAAGCATCGTAGATTAAATATTCACCCGTATGATCAAACTCTATGGCATCTGCGTACAGGACTCCACCCGCATCCGTACCAGTTTGGCTTGTTGTAGGATTGTATAGTTGAAAAGAGGCCCACCTCTCAGAAATATAATCAAATATATAAATGGCGGTATCAATTTCATTTGATATTGCGGCCACACGGTTACCATCTTTAGATACTGCAACATTATCCCAGAATGCCTCATCGGAGAGTGTAGATTCCTGAGGATCAGATAAATCAGTATATATTGCCCTGATTTTATCATCATCGGAAACAAATAAAGCATAACTTCCATCATCTGCAACACTTGGGCCTCGTTTCATGATTGTTGTCGATAATGCATCATAATTTTGCCCATCCGTTGTCCCCCAGTATAATGTATTATAATCATTTGGGTCTGTGTTATACATTAATAAATATTCCTGTCCCGTATTTACAGGCACATCCTGTTCAGGATCAACCTGTTCTTCTTCATAAATACCAACTGCATCAAATGCCTCTTTTGCCTTAATTACTTCATTTGAGCTTGCTCCATATAAATCTTTGGCAGATTGAACAACTGCTATTCTGAAATCAATAAACTGAGATTTCGTGGTCAGGTAATCTGTCAATGCCTTATAAAATACCTGTTCCGCTTTTTCTTTTGAAGTAGCAGTTGCAAAAAGATAATATGCATGATTCCCAATACCGCTGTTAATATGTACTCCTCCGTTATCCTGGTTTCCAAGATACATCTCAGAAACATGTGCTGGTTGCCAGTATGCATCATTTAAGGAACTTCCCAAATTATGCGGATTTGACATATCCCTTAATCTTCCGGATGGAGAAAAGGATGTTTTTGTAATATCTTCACCTATGTACCAGTCTTCCCTGTCAACCATTGAACCAAAGATATCCGCATATGATTCATTAATAGCACCTGATTGACCATAGTATTCAAGATTGGCCGTGTTTGAAACCACACCATGTCCAAGCTCATGAGCCGAAACATCCAGAGCGCCGGCAAGGGATTTAAAGGCACTGCCACCGTTACCGTAAAATACGGCTTTCCCATTCCAGAAAGCATTTTCCATTGAGCTGCCATCATCTTCTGTGACATTTATAAAAGATATGATATTGCCACCCTGATTATTCAAAGAATTACGGCTAAAAGTCGTTTTTAAATACTTGTACGCCGTCGTTGCATTATAGTGAGCAGAAACAGAAGCAGGACTGTTCCAGGTGTTATTTAAAGATGTAATCAG
>CAZEKO010000074.1:5602-9127 GCA_964512775.1 uncultured Bacteroides sp.
TCCCCTTCATAAATTACCAGGTTTATTTCAGGTGAATTATAATCAAGTAATGACTTTTCACTGGCTGATAATTCTTTTAAAACAGTTTTACTGCCCAAATCAGATTTTACTTTATTTAACGCTCTTTCTCCTGTAATTTTTGGCGTGATATTAATGTCAGATTTAAGCGATACAATTCTCCCCGTAAAAATATCTTTAATGTTGCTTATATGTAAATATGATTCTGCGCCGTATATTTCTACCCCATGATACAACTGTTGTGCCTTAACATGAATAATCCCCAAATCATCCTGAGTCATATGAAGTATCTTTAATTCTTCCCTTGGATCTGTGAGCTTAGTAATTGCCCTGGTCTCATCAAAAAATGAATAAAACTGATCATCAGCAGAAACAAGGTTAGATGATTTTAAACTCTTTTTCTCTTTTTCGAAAAAAATCGGAGAGCCTGATACCTGAATAAGATTTTTTACTGGATCATCTAGATTAATTCCAGGCATTTTTAGACTTTTTGAAACCGGAAAAGACGTGTAATTTGTTGTCGATTTCAAATTATTCTTCCCTGAAATATTCTTAAAAGTCAGATCATGGATTGTTGATCCAGACTGCTTTTTGTTATAACTCTTAAAACTATTCCCTTGCTGTGAAAATCCAGGCATTGCGAGATAGATCAATGCTAAAACAATTATTAATATTTTTTTCATCTATTCGGGAGTTAATGTCTTTACCAATATTTTGTACAATTCCTTTATCTGTGGGTTATCTGTAATATCCGACCAGGTAATCCTGTTCTTGTATTTATTTGCGGAAACCTCAATAAAATAAGTCATATTACCTGTTTCTGACAGTTTTATGTCTTTAAACTGCAAATCACTTATTTGTTTTGAAATATCCCTGATTTCTGGTTTTGTGATCTGGTTTATTTTAGTCCTCACACTATCACTTATCTTAAACACCTCAGCACTCCCGGTTATAACATACTCATCAGCGAAACCGGTAAATCCCCCGCTTTTCCCAAAAGAAATTTCGGTTATTCCTTTTATGGATTTAGGTTGTTTTTTTTGTGTTGCACAACTGAATGTCAACAAGGTACAGGTTACAATTATTAAGACTCTCATATTTTATTGAATATTTCTTTATAACTATGACGGGTTTTTTTATTCTTAAAAATTCTCTTCTCTTATTTCCATAAATGATCTTGGATGCTGACAAACCGGACAGATTTCAAGTGCTTTTTCAGATTCATAGACATATCCACAATTCATACATTTCCACCATACTTTTCCACCCTTCACAAATACTTTATCCTGTGAAATATTCTGTAACAGTTTCAAATATCTTCGTTCATGCTCAGTCTCAACTTTTGCAATCATTTTGAATGATGACGCAATTTCCTGAAATCCCTCTTCTTTTGCTATTTCTGCAAATCCAGGATAAAGTTTTGTCCATTCTTCATTTTCCCCTTCAGCAGCTGCTTTGAGGTTTTCTTTTGTGGTCCCGATAATACCGGCCGGATAACTTGCAACTATCTCAGTCATTCCCCCTTCCAAAAATTTAAAGTATCGTTTTGCATGTTCTTTTTCCTGATTGGCGGTTTCCTGAAAAATAGCAGCAATTTGTTCATATCCTTCTTTTTTGGCTACACTTGCGAAAAATTCATAACGATTCCTTGCCTGTGATTCACCAGCAAATGCTTTTAATAAGTTTTGCTCTGTTTTAGTACCTTTCAATGATTTTGCCATAGTCTATTAATATTAATTGTTAAACTTCAATAAAGTATTCCTTTTCTGTTCCACATACGGGACATTTCCAATTATCAGGTAAATCTGAAAATTTTATCCCTTCTTTGCTCTCATCATATATGTACCCGCAAACGCTGCATTTGTAAATTCCTGATTTTACCGGTTTAGTTTTGATTATCAGTTTTGATTTGTCGATGTATGTGGGGGCATTGCGTGGAGCAAATGCTTTTTTAGTCTGACGATAATAGGAGTATGTTATTGGTTCATTAATTTCATCTGTAATCTGTGCATTAATCAATTCTCCTATAAATAAAAGATGTGTGCCAACATCAATTGTTCGAACAACTTTACATTCTAAATAAGCAATTGTATCTTCCAGAACTATTGGAACTCCAGTTTCACCATATTTTATGGTCATTCCTTCAAACTTATTGATATCTTTTCCACTTTTATAACCGAACCTGGTAAATATTTCTGATTTTGTTTTTTGATGCAACATAGAAACTGAAAAATAACCATGCTTTTCTATTAATCCGCAGGTATGGTTATTCTTATTGCAACAAGCCGCAAATTGGGCTGGTTCTGCTGTTACCTGAAATACGGTATTTGAGATGTATCCGTTCCCTGTGTTTCTGTTTCCCGAGGATACGATATATAATCCATAAGTTATTTTAAATAATGCTTCAAAATTAATCATGTCTTTTTATCTTAAGGTCAATTCTTCTTATAATTAAATCTTAATAAAGTTGGTTTTTTATCCTGCCCCTCATTTGAAATTAACATATCTCCATTTTCAAAAAAAGTAAGTCCTTCAGCCTGGTTAAAAATTTCAGGATTAAGTTTTGCAATCTGTTCGATTTTACCCTTCATGTTAAATATGAAAAGTAAATGATCATCTGCAGAAAGCAAAAATAGTTTTTTTGTGACAGGATTGATGCAAATTTCAGATGTTCTGAACTTAAGGACTGGTTCTGATGTATGGTCTTTTTTATCTTTTTTTGTAGGAAGATTAATTTTATTATTAAGGGCAAACTGTAAAATTACTTTTATATCAAAGTCGAATACAGGTTCTTTGGAAATTGTTTTTGTTTTCAGGTCAAAGGCATATATTAATCTTTGGTCTTTATTTTCTTCCCCTTTCCCGACTTTACTCTTGCAGGCAATCAGAAGCCTGTTGTTATCCTTATCATAACATAATCCTTCATTATCCTTCGCAGGAATCCCGGTATCATAATAATCCAAATCAAAATCTTTTGATTCAGGGTTGGAAATTTCAAAAAGAGTACCATCACTGCGTAGAATATATAATGTCTTATCAACCCTTGCTATTCCTTCATAGTCGCCGTCAATACTGAAATTAAACTGATCCTTTATTTCTTTTTTTACTATATCATAAATAAATACTATTCCCTTTTCATCCTGGATACATGCAACAGAAGTTGCGTCAATATTTGATAATCCCGATATTTCATGCAATACATCAGGGAGGATAAATGAAGCATCCGGTGCACTCAGATTGTAACCTGTTATTGACTTATCATTAGTATTATCAGGATTACAACCCAATATAACAAAAGTAAAAAGCGTTGAAATACTTAATGCGATGTTTATCATGAACTTAGGTTTTGACAATACTTCCAGTTTTCAAGCATATCCGGAAATGTCATGATAAAATTAAGGCTTTTCTTTCTACGAAACAATTAAGTTATCTATTTCTTCTCGATTCTTGCGGCCCAGCCTCCACCATTTGAAAGATCAATAGTTAATTTATCAATTGAGCTTAATT
>CAZEKO010000075.1:0-9102 GCA_964512775.1 uncultured Bacteroides sp.
CCTTTCTGTAATTGTCCCTGTAAGGAACAACTTCAGGCAACTTGATCTTTTTCTTGAATCCCTGGGAAAAATTAAAAAACCTTACGAAAAAGATTACCAGGTGATTATTGCTGCAGATGATCCCGGGAAAACGAATGAAATAATAAGTAATTATCCGGGCTATGAAGAGCTCCTCAGAAAAAAAATCATCACTATTTTACCTGTTCAGCCTGACATGCCGGAAACTGAAGTCCTCCGGTCTGCTTTTCAATCAACTGGCAAAAATTATATTCTGATTTTTGATATCAGCACACTTGAACGTTCATTCAATTTTGAGGAAATCTTTTCCATCAGTGGGGAAAAAATTTCCCGGGCGAAAGTACTTTATCCGGTATTCAGGGACCAGGTAATGTCTGGTTCAACCGACAGACCACTTATCCTGGCAGATAAACAATATTTTCAGTATTTTTTTTCACTGGAATTCAATAAAAATTGTGATTTCATTTCCTGCTTTCTTTTTACCCTCGAAAAACTTGAAATTAAGACTGAAGAAATTGAGATTTCACAGGTTTCACCTCTTGCCGCCACCAGGCTACGAGCAAAAGGATTTTTCAGGAAATTATCTGATGGATTTCTTTTATTCCTTAACTGGTTCATTCACATTCCACTCAGGGAAATACGGACCCGACCCGAAAAACATTTTAGTTTCATAACCATCCCTTCCTGGTTCAGGCTCCTGTTTGTTACAACTGCATTGATAATAGCCATTCTTCTACCCCTTCTCAGTCTGGAAGTGGGCATAGGAGGGGATGAAGAGAAACACTATGTTCATGCAGAAAAAGTATTTAATTATTTTGCCTCACGGGGTGAGGATAAATCTGCCCTGTCTGATCCGGAAAATAAACTGAATTATTACGGACAAACATTTGACCTGATCACTTATGTTGTGAACAGGATATTTTCTGTAGATAGAATCTATGAATCACGGCATATACTTAATTCTATTTCGGGATTTCTTGTTATCCTCTTCACAGGATTACTGGCCAGTCTGCTCGCTGGTTATCGCGCCGGACTAATTACAATGATCCTCATTTTTTTTGCTCCCCGTTTCCTGGGCCATTCGTTTAATAATTCTCTGGATGTCCCATTTGCACTTGGTTATATCTTTACTTTTTATCAGATCTTTAGATTTCTTAAAAAATTACCCCGGTTCTCTTATTCTGCAGCTTTCTGGATATGTATTGGGATAGCATGGACTATTAGTATCCGGATTGGCGGACTTGTACTAATTCCATACGCTTTCTTTTTTGCAGGTTTATACCTGCTGGTGAATAAATGGGAATTTAAGCTCTTTTCAAGAGATGGTTATCTCATGATCAGGAAAGGATTGATTTTACTGATAATTATTTCAGTTACAGCATTTTTCCTGGGCCTTTTATTGTGGCCATATGGTCTCCAGAAACCATTAAAAAATCCTCTGGAAGCATTCCGCCTGATGTCAAATATCACTGTGGCTATCCGGGTGCTTTTTAACGGGGAAATTTTCTGGTCGAATAAACTGCCCTGGTATTATTATTCGATGTATATCTTTTATACTGTCCCTGTTTTAATACTGATTGGATTTTTCACCAATATTCTGGTATACAAAATATATCGCAGATATATCAAACCCTCATTCATTTTTTTCCTGTTCTTCGCGGTAATTTTTCCCCTGGCTTATGTGGTATATAAGCAATCAAACGTATATGGCGGCTGGAGACATATTATGTTTGTTTTTCCTCCCATGGTAATCATTGCCGGCATCACCCTCGATAGTGTTGCCAGAATTCTCAAATCGCGGTACCTTAAATATGCGCTTATATTGATCATATTTGCAGGAATAGCACACCCTATAAGATATATTATTGCGAATCACCCGTTTGAATATATTTATTTCAATGAAATTATGGGTAATGTAAAAAAAGCTTACGGACGATTCGAAAATGATTATTACCTCAACAGCCTCAGGCAGGGTTCTGAATGGCTTATCGAAAATATTGTCCCCGGCATACCTGAGGGTACAAAGATCAAGGTCGCCACTAATGCTTCTGTAAATTATTACTTCAGGCATTATACTGACAAGGTAAGCACACAATATACACGTTATTATGATCGTGGATCATACTATTGGGATTATGCCGTCTATTTCTGTAACTATATTGATCCTTACCAGTTGAAAAATAATATCTGGCCACCTTATAAAACAATTCATACTATTGAGGTCGATCATATCCCCATATGTGCAGTTGTCAAACGTGAAAGCAAACAGGATTATGAAGGTCTGAAACTCCTTGATCAAAGAGATTATGCAAACGCCATACCTATGCTTGAGGAGGTTATCAAACAGGAACCTTATAATGAAATAGTTATGCTCAGGCTTGGGGAGGCTTACATCCAGATTATGCAATTTGACAACGCACACAGGATATTGGATAAGTGCCTGAAAATCTATCCGGATTATGATAAAGCACTGAACCTGAAAGGAATAGCTTATATGCAGAATGAGAAATATAATGAGGCTATCTCCGTTTTCATCCATATTGTTACTAAGGTGAATTACCGTTTTGTTACGGCATACCATAATCTTGCAGTTCTCTATTTAAGGCAGAATGATCCTGAAACCGCCAAAAGCTACCTGCGTAAGGCAATTGATGTCAACAGCTCATACAAGCCGGCATATCTGGCAATGGCCGAAATTCTCACTCGTCAGGGTTTAACAAACGAAGCCAAACAATACATGCAGGTTGCAAATACTCTGGAATAAGGAAATCATATATGAAAATTGCAGTAATAGGCGCAGGCGCGGCAGGTTTGACTGCCGCATACCAGATTTCAAAGGAAATTCAATCAGGAAAAGTCACAATCCTGGATGTATATGAAGTTGGATCACAGGTTGGAGGTCTGGCTAAATCGTTACATCTCTGGAACCAGAAAGTGGATATGGGTCCTCATCGTTTTTTCAGTAATGATAGAAGTGTTAATAAATTATGGCTTGAGGTAGTTGGCAAAGACTATAAAATGGTCAGCCGGACAACACGTATTTATTATAAAAAAAGATTTTTTGATTATCCATTAAAACCTGCAAATGCCCTCAGAAATCTAGGAATTTTTGAGGCTGCAAGGTGTATGTTCAGCTATCTGAAAGAAAAAGTCTTCCCGACAAAAGACACAGGAACATTTGAATCATGGATTACACAGCGTTTCGGTAAAAGACTGTATCAGATCTTTTTTAAAACTTACAGCGAAAAACTGTGGGGAATCAAATGCTCGGAACTTGATTCTGACTTCGCTTCCCAGCGCATCAAGCGACTTTCCTTGTTTGAGGCAATCAAAAACGCACTGCTCGGCGGAAAAGGGAACGTACATAAAACACTGGTTGACCAGTTTGCCTATCCCACCGGAGGTACAGGACAGGTCTACGAAAAAATGGCCTCAGCAATTCAGCGAAATGGTGGTCATATCTATCTTAATACCGGTGTCCATAAAGTTATTACCAGCTCAGGTAAAATAACAGGTATCCAGTTCGAAAATGGTGAATCAAAGACTTACGACCACATTATTTCCACAATGCCTCTGTCATTGCTTGTCAGCAGATTGCCGGAAGTCCCTGAAAATATAAAGCAACTTGCAATGTCTCTTAAATTCAGAAATACGATACTGGTTTACCTGAGGGTAAATCATCCTGCCCTTTTTCCCGACCAGTGGCTGTATATCCATTCCGGTGACATCCAGATGGGAAGGATGACAAATTTCAGGAACTGGATTCCTGAGCTTTACGGAGAAGAAAAAGATTCCATCCTATGTGTGGAATACTGGTGCAATTTCGACGACCCCATGTGGCAAGTTGAAGATAAAGAGCTTATAAATATGGCAAGTAAAGAGGTTATTTCGACCGGTCTCCTTCATAAGGCCGGTATCCCTGAGGGGCATATTATAAGAATCCCGCGTTCCTATCCAGTGTATTTCCACAATTACAAGGAAATTCTTAAACCAATACAGCAATATCTTGATACAATTGCGAACCTGCAGGTAATTGGAAGGTATGGCTCGTACAAGTATAATAACCAGGATCACAGTATCTTCATGGGTCTTCTGGCCGCCGAAAATGTACTTGATAATAGAAATAATAACCTTTGGGAAATTAACACCGATTATGATACATACCAGGAATCATCAGTTATTAGTGAAACAGGGCTCGTAGATGTATAAACCAATTTGTGTAATCATTATCTTTGAATGCTAAAATCAACTTCTTTCTGACAAAATAAAAACGATGGATTTCTTAAAATTCCTGATCAGCAAACTATTTCTCAAACATTTATCCCTGGCGATTTTAATAACCATCTTTGGACTGATCTTTGTATTTGTTTTTCTCAGGCACTATACCAGGCATGGTCAGGCTCTGAGCGTACCTGATCTAAGAGGTCTTTCAATCGAAGAAACAGAAGCAGTACTGACAAGTAAAAAACTTACATTCCAGATCATTGATTCAGTATACAATATAAATGTGCCCCGCGGCAGCATTGTTGAACAAAATCCCCCAGCAGATTTCAAGGTTAAAGAAAACCGTACAATTTTCCTTACCATAAATGCGTTTAATCCTGAAATGGTTCTGATGCCAAATGTTGTGGGCATCAGCCTGAGGCAGGCACAGGCCACTATTGAAACAGCCGGACTTGTTACCGGAAGGCTTAATTATGTACCTGATATAGCTGTCAATAACGTCCTGGAGCAAAAATATCAGAATGCGACCATCGAGCCCGGTGATTCCATTCCTAAAGGTTCAAAAATAGACCTTGTCGTTGGAAGGGGGTTGAGCGATGAAAAGACTGCCGCACCTAATCTTATCGGTATGTATCTTGAAGATGGTATTAACAGAATAACATCAAGGTATCTGAATGTGGGTGCGGTAATATACGATGGATCTATTGTTGACTTTGAAGATTCTGTATTCGCATTCATCTGGAAACAGCGGCCCGTCTATGATGATGAAACACTGCTCAACCTGGGATCAACCGTGGATATCTGGCTTACGGTGGATTCAACCAGACTGCCTGTCGACACTTTGAAAATTGAACGTTAAAACGGTTATGATCAGAAAGATCCTCTGTTATCTTGCACTAACCGGGTATTTATTATTTATATATTTGCCCGCTGGTTCGCAGGAATTCCTCATCCCTGCTCCAATAGTAGACCCTGGCAGTCAGCAGCATGCATACCGTCTAAAAGCCGGTATCTACGATACCCTCGACCTTCCTTTCTTTGACGACTTCTCAAGAAACCAGGGATATCCTGATCCTGAACTCTGGTCTGATGAATTTACATTCATTAATAATAGCTATCCTGATAACCCAATTTCCATAGGTGTTGCCACATTGGATGCCATTAATAATTCAGGTTATCTGAATGGAAACTCAGATATTCCCTTTGAATCTGATTTCCTGACATCCATGCCACTGAACCTTGATTATCCAGGACAAAATGATACATGGCTGAGTTTCTTTTACCAGCCTCAGGGCTTTGGCGATGAACCTGAACCAGCAGACTCTCTTGTTGTGGAATTTTATTCTCCGGCGAGCGAGAAATGGAAATCCGTATGGTCATCAGAAGGACATCCTGTCATTCCGTTTACCCAGATCTGGATCCAGGTTGCAGACACTTCATATTTTCATGCAGGATTCAGATTCCGGTTTAAAAATTATGCCAGCCTTCCAAAAAGCCAGAGCTTCCAGGGATATGATTCCAATGCCGACCACTGGAACATAGATTATGTACAACTTGATAAAGAAAGATCACAATCTGATAGTTCCATAAAGGATGTTTCCATGATCAGCAACCTTGCATCTATATTAAAATCTTATGAATCTGTCCCCTGGCGTCATTTCCCCAACGCTTACCTTACTGAGATCCGACCCTCACTGAAAATCAGTTACAGGAATAATGACATCATTACACGAAATGTTACCAGGTTTTTCGAAATAAAAGACCTTCTTTCAGGTTCAGCACCATACCCGCTTAGCGGTGGAGCTGTAAATGTTGAAGCCGGAGCGAAGCATGAATATGAGTTCCCTTTTAATTATCCTTTTGATGAAAATAATAATGATTCAGCCATATTCAGTATTAAGGCTTTCCTGGTCACTGACGAGGATGACTATAAATGGAATGATACCGTAATCCGTTACCAGATATTCAACAATTATTATGCTTATGATGACGGGACCGCTGAGGCTGGGTATGGGCTCAGCGGCGAAGGCACATCCGGGGCATCCCTTGCATACAGGTTTAAGACTTATAATAAGGATACGCTGAGATCAGTTAAAATGTATTTTAACAGGTCTCTGGATAATGTCAGCCAGGTGTATTTCAAGCTTGCCGTATGGAATAATGACCAGAATACTGATCGTCCTGGCGAACTAATTTATTCCATGTCGGGATACAGGCCTGAATATTCTGATGAGCTGAATAAATTTTATACGTACCCGTTCGATACACTGCTGGTTGTCTCTGATATTTTCTATGTGGGCTGGATCCAGACAACTTCAGTCCTCCTGAATATCGGATTTGACAGAAATAATAATAACAGGGATAACATCTTTTATAACCTTGGCCAGGAATGGACTAATAGTTCATTTAACGGATCCCTCATGATAAGGCCTGTTCTTGGAAAAAGGTCCGGAGGATCTGTATCTTCAAATGGACTGGCCGGAAAAGAAATACAGATATTTCCCAATCCGGCTTCAGATTTTATCCGGATTGAACTGCCTTCATATTCAGGCAATTATCCGGTTATAATTAATATCTTTAACCTCCAGGGCGGACTTGTTTACCAGAATAGTGTTGTGAGAAACGAAAATATACCAGTTCAACATCTATCACCTGGAATGTATTTAATCAGGGCAGAAATACCCGGTTTGGGAATTTACAATGCCAAACTGCTGATCACAAGATAATTTTTTAAGACTTTATGTTTGAGGACGAACTGCTTGAACAATCAGAGCTCTACGAGCACCATCGGATTATAGTGGATAAAGGCCAGCAACCACTACGTATCGATAAATATCTTTTTAACCATCTCCCTCAAACCTCACGCACACGGATCCAGAATGCCGCTATAGCCGGGAATATTCTGGTTAATGAAAAAACTGTAAAGTCAAATTTCAAAGTCAGACCTGAAGATATAATCAGCATTGTCCTGCCCCATCCTCCGAGAAAAACAGAAATAGTTGCGGAAGCCATACCCCTGAATATCATTTATGAAGACGATGATTTACTGGTTATCAATAAAGAAGCCGGGATGGTTGTACATCCGGGAATCAGCAATTTTACGGGGACAATGGTAAATGCTCTGTATTATTATTTTAAAGACCTTCCATTATTCAAAAGCGGAGATATCCGGCCTGGAATGGTACACCGCATTGATAAAAATACTTCTGGTATTCTGGTTGTGGCAAAATCTGAATTTGCATTGAATCATCTTGCTCACCAGTTTTTTTACCATAAGGTAAAAAGAGTATATAATGCCCTGATCTGGGGAATCCCCGCTAATAAGGAAGGGACCATAGAAGGGAATATCGGAAGAAGTCAGAAAGACAGGAAAAAAATGAAGGTTTTTCCTGGCGGACTGCATGGTAAAACTGCCATAACTCATTACAGAGTGCTGGAAGAACTTGGTTATGTAAGCCTTGTTGAATGCATACTCGAGACGGGCAGAACACATCAGATCAGGACCCATTTCGAGTATTTCAAACATCCAGTATTTAATGATGATGTATATGGGGGTGATAAAATCATTAAAGGCACCACTTTTACAAAATACCGGCAATTTGTAAAAAACTGTTTCGAAATTATTCCGCGCCAGGCCCTGCATGCCAAATCCCTTGGATTTATTCATCCCCGCACCGGTCAGGAAATGTTCTTTGATTCAGACCTTCCGGATGATATGAGGCAGGTAATTGAGAAGTGGAGGAATTACGTCGTTGGAAGAGCATAAAGAAATGCCTAAAATTACAAATGCCTAAAATGCCTAAAATTGAAAAGAAAGCAAGGAGCATGGGGCATGGGTTATTACTAAGGGTGAAGGGTGAAGAGTGAAGAGTGAAGAGTGAAGCGTGAAATTGTTACTCCATACTCCATGCTCCATGCCCCATGCTTCCGAAAAAAGTTATAATTTTATGAGTTGAATTCAGATTTGATGAAAAAAAACATCGCCATTATTACAGGAGGTGATTCCTCTGAAGTCGTTATCTCTCTGAAAAGTGCCAAACAGGTCAGATCATGCCTGGATCCGGGAAAATACAATACTTTCATCGTTTTTATTAAGAATAATGATTGGCATGTTAAACTTGATGACGGGCAACAAGTACCCATCGATCGTAATGATTTTACTTTCAGAAAAGGTGATCAAAAAATAAAATATGATTATGCATTTTTTGCCATGCATGGTCCACCGGGAGAAAATGGAATATTACAGGCTTATTTTGATTTACTGAATATTCCTTATAGTACCTCAGGCGTTCTGCCCCTGGCACTTACATTTAACAAGTACGTTTGTAAAACATTCCTTAGTCATTGCGGAATCAAGACTGCACTGGCTGTTCTTATAAAAAAGAATGAGAAGTTTGTTGTGGAGGAAATTCTTGCCAGAACAGGACTGCCTTGTTTTGTTAAACCAAATTGCAGTGGATCAAGTTTTGGCATTTCTCTGATCAATAATGCTGGCGAATTGAATAAAGCAATAGAAATAGCTTTAAAGGAAGATGCAGAAGTTATAATCGAAGAGTACATTAAAGGGACCGAATTAACATGCGGCCTTGTTAAACTTAAAGATAAGGAACTGATCTTCCCCATTACTGAAATTGTCAGCAAAAAGGAATTCTTTGATTACGAAGCTAAATATACAACCGGCATGGCCGATGAAATTACTCCGGCTCGTGTATCGGAAGAAATTTCCTCAAAATGCAAATCCATCTCCTCCCGCATTTATTCCCTTTTAAATTGCAAAGGCATTGTCAGGATTGATTTTATATGCAGGGATGGGGAATTCTACTTTCTTGAATTGAATGGAATACCGGGAATGACAGATGG
>CAZEKO010000076.1:0-8849 GCA_964512775.1 uncultured Bacteroides sp.
ATTAAAATTTATGGCAGAAAAAATCGATCATCCTGTAAAAAAAGTGGCTATTATTATAGCTAAAGGATCAATAGAAGATGTATATGCCGGCCTGATAATGGCTAATGGTGCAGTTATGGAAGGAATTGAATGTAAACTTTTCTTTACCTTCTTTGGACTTGACGCAATTACTAAAAAAAGACTAAATAAATTAAAAACTGCTACTGTAGGAAATCCTGCAATGAGGATGCCTGGCGGGTTACCATTTCCAACATTGCTTGGTATTTTACCGGGTGTCGAAGCCGGTGTATCAGCTATGATGAAACAACAAATGTTGGCTCTTGATGTACCACCGGTTGATGAATTTCTGGATATCATCGTTGCCGGAGGAGGTGAGATCTATGCCTGTAAAATGGCTTTTGAAATGTTCAAACTTAAAAGGGAAGACCTTTCAGATCATGTAATTGATGTAATCACTGTTGGAAAATTCTATGAACTTGCCGCCGGTGAGGGAAGTCACATAATCTTTACATGAAAAATTATCACCATAAAAAAATCTTTATAAAAAAAGCGGCTCAGGCCGCTTTTTTTTATTTCATTTCTTCATAATCTACATAATCACCATCTTCCTTGCTGAATCTTTTCTTTCGGTTTTCTGATCCTGATATGGTTGTATCATTATCATTTCCCCTTCTTCTGTTGGGGAACAAATATGGTATGATAAATCTATCGATTACCCTGATCCCGAAATAGACAACAGCAATAATTAAAATAATCCTGACTATTGCGACCATTACATTATGTTTATTTGAAGCGCAAAAATAGGAAATAATATTTAATTCTATATAACCACTAATCTATAAGAGGACGGTCTTTAAGTTTTTTAGGGATTTTTGAACACCCGAATGCCAGGTTCAATCCAAAGCGGAAATTCACAGAGTTTATCGTTTCAGGCAATAGATATCCTGATGGAGTCTGGTCTGTGATAAAATACATATTGAAAGGCCCTAATCTTAAGGATAAGCCAAGACCAAAATTTGTATAATTTTTCCCGATTATAGAATAACTGAGTGTTGCACTGAACATCCGAATGGGCATTACGTTTGCTGAAAAGGTATACTGGTTGAAAAAATGAGAGTTGTAAATCCTTGTCCTGGTTACGATCCCGAATTTTACTTTTTCACCCAATTCATATGCAGCTCCCAGATATACCTTGCCTGATAGAAAAGTTGTATATGACTCCTTTTCTGAAGTAAAATTCATCTGACTTTTCAGGGAATCAAGTATTATCTCACCCGGATCCCAGTCTTCTTCAAGCGTTACTTCAACACCTTCCCATCCAAAAGTGCCATCCTGCTTTAGATGGTAAGTATTTTTCTTCCACCTTATAAATCCCAGATCATTTACACTGGCAGAGATTGATAAATTTTCAATCGGATTGAAATTAAATCCAAAATCAACTCCAAATCCCAGATTACCTGTCCCAAGGAAATTACCTAAAACGTCCTTAACAAAACCTGCATAATCATCATTCCCAACAGAACTATCAGCATCTATTTCATCCCATATAACAAAACCTGCTGAATCAACCGGAATAGAAATGAAAGGAGCCGAGATATCAACTATCATGGTTGAATTAAAATCCCATCTATCCTCATAGGCTCTGACTGTTATATCAGAAAGACTAGTATTTAAGTCCGCCATTCCAAAAAGAACTTTTGCACGTGCACCGATCTGAAACTGATCATCATAATCATATGAAATGCCAAGGGCTAATTCATGATAATATTTTACATCAAGCCCTGTTTCACTGAAATTAAATCTCTCCTGGTTCCGGTTACCATTTAGAAAAAATTCCATAAAGTCTTTAGTAAACCTGAAATTCTGGTCGATTTTCTCCGTAAAATCGATTGTGAAATAAAATTGCTTATTCCTCCATCCCATCGATAAAGGATTTGTACCAATACTGGTATTTAAAGCATTAAGCGGTTTGAGTCTATTAATAAAGGCTTCCTTATCACCTTCAGGATGCATAAATGTAATTATCTGATCCAGTTGTGAATTATAGCTGAAAATATCCTTATATCGTAATGGATCTAATTCCAGGCTAAAATTCAGTGGTGACAGCATTGGAAATCCCAGGTAAGCATTACAATTGGGTTGAAATGCAGGATTAAGCTGGTTCGCCTGTGGTACCCCATACATGTGGTATAAGGTTGTGCTGACCTGGGCCTGTGAAATTTGTTGATTTATATTAAATATTAACACAAGAGCCACAATGAATGTGAATTGATATGTTTTTTTCATAACCGCCAGGTTTGATGGTATCTGTTAGATTTAATTTATTTTTTATTGCTTTTGAATAGTACTGATTTCGGTCTTTACTCCCAGTTTAAAGTTGATTACATAATAAGAATAAAACTTGACCATTTTTTGTCCTTCATCGGTTGTCTCAAAAGTACCACTTACCATTGCATGTCTTGTATTCCTGATTAAATCCAACCGATCAGGCGGGAAATCAATTAAAACTTCATTTTGTGAGGGGGCAAGTACTTTTCCGTTTTCATCCACCAGTGCAGATGGCAATACATTCTTAGTTTCCTCTGTAAACAATGAATCCAGGACATTATAAAATGTGTCTACAAGCACAACCTGCATGTTTATTTCAACCGGCATTCCGTTTGTGGTTTCCATCCTGATTTGAAATGATTTTATTTCAAAATCATCATTCTCGTCCGGGATATCCGAAAGATCGAAATCAACCGTGTCTTCCACTTCAAAATCTTCAGCTCTTAAGTCCATTGGAAGCACAACTTCAAAATCAACCGATGCCCGGCTGCTATCCAGAACAAAATTATCCTGGGTAACCGACCCACCTGGATTTGTGATTGCCCTCGCACTGTAGTCAATATAACTTAAGGTTGTATTTGTAACTTCATCTATGTTACTGTTTGTTTTATTGACAGAAATTTCCGTAATGACTGATTGCCCCAGCTGTGACAGGTCAGGAGCGTTAATAATGAATGGATTAACACCAGGTTCAAATGTTATGTCCGTTTCTATACCTGTTTTCTGAGAATAGGCAGACAGACCAAATAGATTAATACCCAGCGGCAAACCAAAAGAATTATCTATTAAAAGATTAATCCGGGGATCACCAAAATATACATTGCCTTCAAATTCATATTCAAACATTTCAAATTCAAATTGTTCATTATCAATGAGTAGTGTATCATAGTCACCAAAAGAACCATATGCTGACTGAAAAATCAGGTCAGTAAAAGTCATATCCACATTCACTTCTTCCCCTGCCATAATATCATTTCCGGAGTGAATAAGATATAATTCGAAAATAATTTCAAGAAATGTTGTATCAGGATCAGACTGGTTATCGAGGTGCAAAGCAGATCCATCCAGTGTGGTAACTTTGCTTTCTGAAAAACTTCCGGATGCATCGCTAATAGAAATAGAATCACGATAGAACCCATCCCCTATTTTTATCTGGTCAGAGTGTATGATCAGCCACCCTGTATGGTGCAAAGTTGAAAACGTATTGGTATTAAGGTTGCCCGCTGTCAGAAAAATACTATCTATTCGTTCATTATGTTGAGTAGCAAAATCAAATTTTTCAACTTTTTTTCTATAAATGGTAGCACCGGTAATCCCAAGGGAATCGGCCGGAATATCAATTTCAGGCCTGTAAAAATATACATCGGGGAAATTCTGATCAGGTATATCAATCCATTCATCAGCACGGATGGATTTTATATGATCCGAATATGCAACATAATATAGATTTGTTGAATCTTCATCAATTTCAACATCAAGATCAAGTTCTGATGTATCAAGCATTTCATCCAGTATATCCTTCAGAGTAAAATTACCGAATGCTACCGGGCCGTTGTAGACCGGTTCCCATAAAACATCGAAATTATATTTTCCGGTAAATTCATCAGGGACACAGGATGTAATGACTGCCACAAAGAACAAAAGAATTAAAAGCGAAATGTGTGTTTTTCGGGACATATTTTTGAATATTAAAATACTATTTTACGAAATAATTATATAAAAAGTTATGGTTACTTCCAACTAAAAGATTGAATTTACTTATTGATCTGTTGAAATTCGTAATGCTGAATTGGGTGGATCCTTTTAACGGAAAGCCTTCATAATTGCTGCCATCCTTATTAATTAAATATATCTCACCTGTATTTGCGCATACTATTCCAATCTTTATATCTCTATCAGAAAATTGATATGTGACCGGTGCATAACTTATTTCCGATTTAAACTGCCTTGAGAATTTTATTCTTTTATCGGAGTCATAGACTTTCAGTTCATTCCCATCAGCAAATATTAATTCTTTCTTTCCATTACCATCCAGGTCTATATATTCAAAAAAATGCCTGCTACTGAAATCCCCACATATTAATTCTTCTGTTGAACCATCAAAATAAATGAAATGAACATGCCCCATTGTGTCAGTTATTGCCAGTCTGGGTTTAATCCCAGGGGAATTCAGGTCAAATTTGAAATCATTATTCCGAGATACCGGAAAATGAGTTTTTACATTTACCCTCGTCTCGCCTTTCCTGTTCAGAATATACGTGCTATAATTATCAGTTCCTATAATATAATCCCGTTCTTCCATCCTGACATGATGCAATGGCCGGAATAATATTTGTTCAGTTTTGTCAGGAGACCATCCTTTCACGATCTGACCTTCTTTATTATAGGCATAAATCTCACGATCTTCAGCAGCAAGTAATAACCGGTAATCTTTATTTTTTTCATAATCAAATACTGCCATCCCGTTAGTTGCCGGTGCTCTCAGAATTATGGGATATTTTTCTACATTATTACCATTCCTGTCAACCAGATGGATACTGGTTTTCGTATTGAAAAGATATTGAAGCTTATCATTTTTATAATAGTCAATCTGGAAAATGTCACTCAGTATCTGACTTTCCAATTTAATTTTCCACAATATTCTTCCTGAACTGTTGATCAGGTAAACGAAATTTTCTTTATCCTGTATAAATATTTCTTTTTCCTGTGTGTTGTGATTGATAAGAATTCTGGGTTTAAAATCGAAGGAATGATCCAGACGGCTTTCCCAGACAGTCTGTGGTTCATATATCCCGTCAGAAGAATAATTCAGGAAAATATTATTGTAGAAAAGATCCCCCTCATTTGTTACCTGTATTGCCAGGGCATGGAAATTCATTAAATGATCTTTATTTTCATCTAATTTAATTGCTGCTTTATCGTTCAGATATTTCTGGATCATTTCCGTTGAACGGGAAATATCCATATAAAAATAGATATTGGCCTGAGATGACATGAAATTTGAGAATCTGTTAAATTCCAGATCACTGCTGAGGTTATTTTGAAGCAAATTGGTATGAATATATTTTGCCAGAGCTGGTATTGAATTTCCAAACACCAGGTAATTATCATAAAAAGTACAATAATGATTCTGTATCCCATCAAATACTTTGCCCAATAGCTTAGGAGCCAGCGATGGCACCGGCATCCGGTAAATTTTTATTTGGGTTTCATTGTCAATCCTGTAATTATTAATAAAGTCCTGACTATTGGATTGTTCTTTTTCAGCAGCTTTTGCTATTATTTCCATTATATTATCTTCGGCCTGGCCCTGGCTGATGGTTTTCAGTATAAAAAATGTATTCTGGTCAAGATCATAATTTTTTACGTCTGTTATTAAAATACCAGCTTCTTTATCCATGAAAGAATAAAACATCTCTTCCAGATCTATTTCATACATCTTATTAACAGCATCTATTTCAGCCTGATAATCTTCCAGAGTGCCATCCGCTTTAAGGTATTCTTTATATTGTTGTTTAAATTTCCTTAAATCTTCAATACTAAAGATTATGAATGCAGCTACCTGATCAGGGATAACTTTTTCAATTTCAATCTTTTGTGGTTGTTGTTTTAGAAAAATATTGAGGTATTCATTGGCTGACTGATCTGTGGTGGTTAATCCGTTCAATAAAATGACATCATCTCTTATGCTTGCATCAAATTCTCCCCAATCAGCAAAACTGGTGAAATCTTCCAGGTTCTTTTTATATTTTTCATTTAGAAGCATAGACAGCATTACAGGTAAGGTTTTGTAATTTATAAATATGTTTGCTTCAACATTCTGGCCTGCTGTTCTGGACACCTGCAAAAATCCCGGCCGTAAATCATCACCGTTTTGCTGATCGAGTTGTCGTATTGCCTCTTCAAGAAGTATCCCGGAAGGGCTGATCATGATAAGTCCGTTAGAGAAAGTAAATGAAAAATCCAATGAAGATTGCTCTGAAAATTTAATGTCCTGTATTCTGGTACCTGAATATTTCCTTCCTGTAATAGTAGCCTTCCCATTAATATTTTGTTCAACCATGCTGATTAGCTGTCTTTCACTATTTTTATTAAGTAAAGGCATATAAGCTATATAGTCAAATTTGTTTTTCCCGGATTGATGGAACGACAGGGTAAGTTCATTTTTTTTTATCATTTCTGTTGCCTGCCTGTCATTTGACAAGATCGAATCGAGTTTCAGAAAAGAGTTATATAATCTTTTTACAGAAGGAAAGGCAAGAATTTCATTACATATTCTGTTGTCTTCCAGAATGGGTCTTACATTATAATATGGTCCGCGGATTTTGATAATTATTGAAGCATCATGTGGGACGGCATTAAATGGATCTGCCCTTTCAAAATCATTCCTCAGGAACAAGTAATAGCTTGCCAGCAAAACAATAATAAAAGAAACCAGGATTATAAGAATATTTAATCTTTTCTTCATCATAAAAGCAAGATTCTTTGCCCTGTATAAGCCAATAAATTTACCCTTAAATTGTGAGATAATCTGTTTTCTTATTGTTAGCAATTTGCTTTTTGTTTTCTGTCATAACATTGTGTAACTGTATTTTAAAGTATATATAGCACTGATACAACTGATTCAGGGTGTTAATAATTAGTTTTTATCATATGCTCTGATTATATGGTTACAGTAATCCCAAATTATATAATAGCTATATTTGAATAACTATGAATCTGACTGTATTCATACTACTAGTAAGTCTTTTTCAAACGGCTGAAATAGATACTCTTCTGCCACACCAGTCTACCCCTTATATTCTGATTAAACCAGCAAACTCGGGTGATGGACAGTCGCGGATAGCAAAGCATGAATTATCTGAACCTGTCAGGGTATGTGTGCTGGATTCATCCGGATTGCCAGTAGCAGGTGCTGAAGTTAGTTTTAATATCCTTACTCAACCAAATGGGTCATCTGACTTTTCAGTTAATCCCACATCAGCATTGACAGATTCACTTGGATATGCCTTCTCAAAGGTTAAACTGGGCACATTACCGGGTGATTACCAAATTATTGCCAGGACAACTGGTCTCTCTGGTCAGGACATTCAGGTTTTCAGTTTTCATGCAAGGAAATCCAACTGGTTTATTATGTTAATTATTGGATTGTTAGGTGGTCTGGGATTGTTCTTCCTGGGTATGAAAATGATGAGCGAAGGAATACAAAATTCCGCAGGTGACAGGCTGAGAATCATCCTGAGCAATCTTACCAATAACAGGTTTATAGCTTTAGGTGCCGGGATATTCCTTACCATTGCTGTCCAGAGCAGTAGCGCAACCTGTGTTATGGTTGTCGGATTCGTGAATTCCAGGCTCATGAAATTCAAACAAACGCTTGGAGTAATTCTGGGAGCAGCTATTGGCACTACAATTACAGTTCAAATAATTGCATTCAGGCTTTCTGAATATTCACTTCTAGTTGTCGCTATTGGTTTTATCCTTTATCTTTTCTCCGGAAAACAAAAAGTGAAATATCTCGGGGAAACCATTCTTGGTTTTGGTATTTTATTTTTTGGCATGCAAATCATGTCAGAGTCTATGTACCCACTGAGGACTTATACTCCTTTCATAAACATATTATATACCCTCGAAAATCCATGGCTTGGTTTACTGGTTGGAACTATTTTTACAGCAATAATTCAGAGCAGTGGTGCATTTATTGGTATCATCATCGTTCTTGCTTCACAGGGATTAATAACTCTTGAGGCAGCAATTCCGCTTTTACTGGGTTCAAATATCGGAACTGCAGTAACAGCAATTCTGGCAAGCCTGAACTCTTCTGTGGAAGCAAAGAAGGTGGCACTTGCTTTAACGCTCATTAAAATAATTGGGGTACTTCTTATAATCTGGTTGATACCTGCTTACATAAAGTTAATTGAAATGATATCACCAAAAGGAACACCGAGTATTCCTGAAATAAATAATCTTGCAACCATTTTGCCCCGACAGATTGCAAATGCTCATACAATATTTAATGTCTTCCTGGCTATGGTATTCCTTCCTTTTACCGAACTTTTTGCCAGATTAATTGACCGTATTATTCCTGAGAGGCTGACAACCGCTGAAGCAGAAGAGAAAATTGAAACTACATATCTTGATTATAATATAATGAACACTCCCTCTCTGGGATTAAATCTGGCCAAGGAGGAAGCCTTGAGGGTTGGCAGGTATGTTTTAGATATGGTCTTTATGATCATCAGGGCATTTACTGAAAAAGATCAAAAGGTTTTAAAACATCTTGAAAAACGAGAAAAACAGGTTGATTTTTTAATGTCAGAAATTAACAGGTATTTGTTAAGGATAACGCGCGGTAATATTAATGATCAGCGCGTTAATGAAGCATTCCAGATTATGTATGCAGTTAAGGAATTTGAACAGATTGCTGATATCATCACCAAGGTCCTTATTATACGTGCAGAGACCTGGTTGGCAGGTAATCTTGAGTTTTCTGATGCCGGTAAAAATGAACTCATTGAATA
>CAZEKO010000077.1:0-6674 GCA_964512775.1 uncultured Bacteroides sp.
ATATTAAGTTCAAGTTCAGCACCTGGTTCAAGAATTACAAATGATGAAGCATCTTCAATCAGGGCTTCATTTATTTCATCAGATCCATAACTTGTCACATAGGCAATTCTACCGGCACCGAAAAGTACAGGAATTGAGATGTGGACAGGGAACCAGGGCAGGATTATAGGTTCCAACAGCAGACCTCCATAACCTCCTGAAAGAAAGTTCTGATCTATGGAACTATTATAGCTGACATCATTAATAAATCCTGTCCCACCTAAGCCAATAGCAAACCAATGTCCGATAATACATGCTCCCCGGGCACCTATAGTAACTCCGTTAAGATTTTCTATCTCGGAATAACCAAGGGTAATGGCACCATAACCGCTATGTACAATCTTTTGATTCCCGAACAGGGTTTTGATTTCATTTTGTTTTTTTTCATAAACAAGATCCTCACTTTCCTGCGCTGAAATCATGTTAAGCAAGGAAAAGGCGATTACGAAAATCATTATTGTTCTCATTTTAATAAGATATTTATGTATTTAGAATATATATTTTATTGAAAATGCAAAATCCCACGGGACAATCCTGAAGAATTCAAACATTGAAAATTCGAAAAAAGGTTTAAAATCAAGCCCTATCTGAATGGGTATCGTTGGGATCCGATACTCAATTCCAAGGCATCCATCTAAACCAATCAGCGGTGAAAACCTTTTTTTGTAATAGTAATATTCATGGAACATAAAAAAATAATTATCTGTATAATTAAAACCTATATGGGCTCCATAACCATAAGTAAAATAGAAATCTTCCGAAAATTCAAAAAGTGCAGGTTGAATATGCTCTCTCAAAACGGTCAACTGCAAACCACCTTTCCGGAAACTTAACAGACCTTCATAAGCGAGTTCGGGATCCAGGTACTGACGATAAGTGAATCCGGAACTGAGACCTCCCCTGATCCCTGCGGCCCTGAAATAATTCTGGGCATGAACTGGCAGGCTGAATAATAGAATCAAAAAGACAAAATTTCTCATTGTGAATAAGATAAAGTGTTTCTATTTATTATTATTTATAAGTGATCCTGTACCGGTTATTTTGACATCAATCAATGGATTGCCTCGATAATAAATATTTCCGCTGCCAGAGATATAGGCATCGAGGTAATCATATACGAAGACATACATGTCTCCTGAACCCGTGATACTAGCGTGACATTTATCCTGTTCCAGATGAAAAGCTTTGATCTTTCCTGAACCTGAAATATCCAAATCCCCTTCACCGACAATCCCCCACAATTCAATTTCGCCGGAACCTGTTAATGATGCATCCATTTCATATGCGTCAATATCCCTTAGATCAATTATGCCTGATCCTGTCAGTTCAATTTTCAGGTAATTAACAAGAATAAGATAATCACAATAGATTACACCTGACCCTTCCAGAGCGATATCAAATATATCGGGAGTATGGACAGTTATCCTTATTGGCCGGTCATCTTTCATCCGGAGACAATTTCTTGTACCATTGTCAATAACCAGTTTATCATTCCTGACAACTGTTCTGATATATGGCATTAGATTTTCGTCCGCTTCAATAACGACTTTTGAAACAGTATCAATAATGATGAACACATCATATTCCCCTTCAGAAATGACTCCTGTGAACCTGCTGAGATTCCTTTCTTCTTCGATCACAATACCGTTTCCATTCAAACATCCGAGGTGAAATCCCTCACATGATGTCAATATAAATATTACAGCTATTATAGCTAACGTGATAATTAAAGGTGTTCTTTTCATCGTAGTATTATTTTTTGTTCCTGTTGTTTCTATTGTTCCTGTTGTTCAATATTATATTATTTCGATTTGCGTTATTTCGTTTTTGCCTGCCCCGATGCAGATCGGGGTTTAGTGTTTCGTTTTTGTTTAGTGTTTAGTTTTTAGTGTTTAGTTTTTTCCTCATAGCCTCCTTTGATTGATAGTAACAGTGCACTTCTTAGGTGCAGTAATTTCAATCCTTGAGGAGGAATTAGGATTACCAATTCTTCCTGTGATATTAATCTCTGTTGAACTTATGTTTTCTTCTTCCAGATTGGTAAAACCTTCAGGGATCCAGAGTATAACTTCAGGATGATGGCTGACTTCCAAAAAGTATGATGACATCTGGCTTAATGTAAGATTCAGGTCTGCATATTCAGAATGCAAATTAATGTACGAAAAGTCAGTCGCCACCGAATCAGCTGTGAACTCACCGTACCTTGACGTAAAATTAACCTCTTCGTTTAACTTATAAATCTGTAAGTGGGAAAAATAACTTTCACCAAAAAGATTATTGACTTCAGATATCGAATATTTATCACGGCTTGATTCTGTTTTAATTATATCCACTTTATTTATTATGATTTTTGATGATTTACTGACAATACTTAGCTGGCCAGCATTTCTGATTTCAAAATCGGCATAAGTCAGGATAAGTTTTGCATTATTCAGGTAATTAATAGTTCCGTTGCCGAAATTGACATTGATATTGGATTCCCCTTCAAGCCGGTTTATTTTGATATCGCCATTCGAAAGGTTTATGGTTACATTACCCTTCATATCATCAATAAAGATATCGCCAAATTTGTTTGCTAAATTAATAGTCATATTGGAAGGTGCCATTACTGTATAATTTATCTCAACTTGATTTTTGGAGGGGATAATGGCTCCCGACAGATCCATAAGGTCATTTAAGAAGGTATTATTCGTGCTACCGAACCTTGTCTTTGCAATAACATAATAATTTGTACCGGTAAATTCAATTTCTATATTATCCATTATTTTGTCAAGCTTGCTCATACTGCTTGATTTAACTGCTATCTCGACTTCCAGTCTGACCGAGTCTTTTTTCCATTGTATTACCTGGATTTTGCCATACTTGTTCGATATGTCAAGTCTTGTTTCAGGATTAACAGCGAAAGAACGGACAATTTCCTTGCTTTCGGCATAGGTTTGGGCAGCACCTGTATTCGTAAGCACTGCCAGTCCAAGTAAAGCAGCAAATATTCCATTAAAGATTGTATTCATTATTTTCATCTTTTTCATTTATAGCGTCTTTCTTCAGATATCCCAGGAAATCTTCCAGGATTTGTAGTTTCAGCCTGTAATTTTGAATCATTGCTTCTATTACCTCATCATTTGCGATATTGTCAGTCAGATCTTTCTGTAATTCAGTATAGATACTGTCAAGTTCAGCCAGATCATTTTTAAGTTCATTCCCAAGTTCCGGTTCATTTTTAAGCAGAAGTTCTATTTCATCGATTTTTTCATCCACCAGATTTGTATAGTAGGTTTCTGCTTCCTGAAGTTCTGGTATTACAATATTTTGTATTTTTTTATCTTTTGTGCCTGTCAGTATATTATTCCGGTGAAGGTATTCCTGCAGCAGAAAAGAAGCTGAAAAAATTACCAGTACTGCAGCTGCCCACCATATTATGGTTTTAAAGCCGGGAAGCCTGTGCCCCTTTCGGACCCTGCTTTTTATTCCGTTCCAGACCCTGTCGCCGGGATCATGAATATCGAACTGGTCACGGTTTTCAGCTATGAACTGTTCTAACCTGTCTCTTTTCATTGCCATTAGATTTTAATATTTCTTTTATCCGTTCCTTTGCCCTCAAATATTGGCTCTTCGAAGTTGATTCGGAAATACCCATTATTTCTGAAATTTCAGTATGATCATAACCTTCAAGGGCATACAAACTGAAAATAATCCGGTATCCATCAGGGAGCTGCCCTATTGCCTGGTGAATTTTAGTTACGTTCATACTGATATCTCCATAATCCACTTCATTCTCTGTCTTAAGAACTGATTCATCAAGTTCTTCCGGGAAAACCAGTTTTATTTTCCTTTTATGGATCCAATTAATACACTTATTGATAACAATTCTTTTCAGCCACGTTCCGAAAGAAGATTCATACCTGAAAGTATCCAGTTTTGTGAAAGCATCACAAAATGATTCCTGCAGAAGATCTTCGGCTTCTTCTCTGTTATTCATAATCCTGTGGCAAATATTAAACATAGCTTTAGAATATAATCTGTAAAGTTGATACAGGGCTTTCTGATTACCAATCTTGCTCAGCTCAATGATTTCTCTGTGTATGTCCTGATAGACCGGAGCCAATTTCTCAGATATTTTCAGTTATAAAAGACAACGATTTTAAATCATAGTTGCACGAAGAGGCAAATAATTACTTCGAAGTAGAAAGTTAAAAAGGAAAATTTACAATAACAACGGTACTCAATTATAGAGAAAACATGGAAAGTATGTGTAGTGGAAGCACGGGAAGGAGAGAGGGGGAGAGGGGGTGAAAAGGAGAGGGGGTGAATGGGAGAATGGGTGAGTGGGAGTTTAAAACTTGAAAAAATGAAAAAATATGAAATTCTCCATACGATAATTAATTATTGTGGACATTAATAATTATAGAAAAATTAAAAAATGAAACGATTATGAAAATAATAAATACTCATAAAGATCTAGAAGTCTATCGATTAGCATTTGAAACAGCAAATAAGATTTATATAATATCGAAATCGTTTCCTAAGGAAGAAGTATATTCTTTGACAGATCAGATAAGAAGAAGTTCCCGTTCGGTTGCTACAAATTTAGCTGAAGCATATAGAAAAAGAAGGTATGAAAAGGCATTTATTTTAAAATTATCTGATTCAGAGGGAGAAGCTGCTGAAACACAGGTGTGGCTGGATTTCTCACTGGCATGCAAGTATATTTCAAGTAATATCCATGATGAATTATATAAAACCTACGATCATATTCTAGGTATGATTGTAAATATGATCGTGAATCACCAGAAATGGACTTTGAAATAGTTTCACCCTCTCTCCCCCTCACCCCCTCACCCCCTCTTCTTCATGATAACCCTTACTATAGTATAAAGGATGATAATCAAGGCGAAGAAATACGCTGCTTTTGCGATGAAGTCACCATGCTTGACATAAAAAGTATATGCGTCATTGGCATTTAATTCAGTTCGTAGGGTGTCTGCAGTCCAATATTTTGTCCGGAGAAGTATCTCACCTTTCTGATTGATAAATGCTGAGATGCCGGTATTTGCCGACCTGGCAACACTCCTGCGTGTTTCAATTGCCCTTAGCCGTGAAAAGCCAAGGTGCTGCCGGTGTCCCGGTGTGTCACCCCACCAGCCGTCATTTGTTATCACAAAAATATAATTTGAACCTGCTTTGATGTATTCGGTAACAAATTCACCATAAACCGATTCATAACAGATGACGGTAGCTACACCCACTGAATCATCAGGTGCGAAAAGGCTTTCTCTGTATTCCTGAGTTCCATGGCTCCTGAAAGTACCGCCCAGCTTTAGAGTAAGTTTTTCAAGAAATCCGAGATATTGAGTATATGGCATTTTTTCAACTCCAACAACAAGTTTTGATTTGATGTAGATCTGAATATTATCCGTCGAGTCAAGCTGACAACCTGCATTAAAACTATCATAATATAAATCTGTCCCCGGGATAGGATGGGCGGTAGGTGTCAACTTCATGGAATCCGTATAAGCTTTATAATAGGTCAGTCCCAAAACGAATTTTGCCCCGGGATATTTTTTAAGGAATCCGTAAACAGCCCTGATACTGGGATTATCACTCATTTCATCTTCCCATATATTATCATTAATGAATGTTTCAGGGGCAACGAAATAATCGGTTTGTGCTGTAGCGGCAGCAGAGGCAAGACCAAGCATTTTATCCATTTGCCGGCTGGCTTCCATACCACCGAATTTCTCATTATACGGATCAATATTTGGCTGTACTATTACTATTTCCCTTGGATCCGGGGTTTCTTTATAAGTTCTGAATCGGATTATGGAATATGTTACAGGGATTATTATGAGGAGTATCCATGTAATGAGAAGAGCTATTTTGTTTCGAAAAGACTTGTGGGTGGCATAATTCTTTATGATTAAAAATATCAGGATGTTACTCAGAAGAACCCATAATGTGCCCCCGAATATGCCGGTAATTTCATACCATTGGATAATATGAATATCATTCATGAAACCATTGCCGAGATCAAGCCATGGCCATGAAATCTCCCCATTAAGATAAAAATGTTCATAGACCAGCCAGTATACAATTAATCCAAAATATCCCGGTCCGGAACCTGCATTTCTTCTTGTAATATGAAATGCCCAGAAGACTGTGGACATCAGTACTGTATTTATCACAATAGCAAGAAGCATCCCGACAAATGTAGCATTGACAATCCACCATGTGGTAAGGATGTTCCAGGTGAAAAATGTGATGGCGGAATAAAGGATAACCTTATGTGGCCTCTGAGTGAGACGGTTCTGATACAGGAAATCTTCAACAAATAAAAGAGGAACCAGGGCAAACAACAGAGTTAATCCAGTTCCCCATACAAACCAGCCTGGTGTGAGCAGCAATCCGCTGGCAATGGCGTATAATACTAATCTATACTTTTTCATCTCCCGGTGTGCAAAATTAATCATAAACCTGATAATGTCATGTCATAAAGATAGATGAAATTGTATCATTTATTATAAAACATAATTTTCGTATTTTTAACTTGAATTATTCAACTGGTCTTATAATTTGAAAAATCTGATCAATACTGAAGATCTCCTCGAAGCCGCCAGACTTAATGGCTTTGCAGGTGA
>CAZEKO010000077.1:6774-8802 GCA_964512775.1 uncultured Bacteroides sp.
TGATTTCGGCCAGAAGGCCTGATTATAAGGTAGTCCCCAATTTCCTGCTGAAAAGAATTGAACCGCTGGAAAAATATATTTTCCGTGAAAATCCTTTTGATGACCGGCAAATAAAGGGAGATACCTCACCAACCACTAATGAGATCCTTCAGCATATTGAAAATGGCAGTCCTGTTGGGATTTTCCCGGCCGGTGAGGTTTCAGGATATGATCAATTAACAAATAAAATCACCGATCGTAAATGGCAGTATCCGGTCCTCAGAATGATCAGAAAAAGTCGCGTGCCTGTAATTCCAATATACTTCCAGGGGAGTAACAGCAGGCTTTTCCATATTCTGGGCAGGATTCACCCCCGTTTGCAAACGGTCAAACTGCCATCAGAGTTATTCACAAAAAAGAAAAGAATCATCCGGATCCGAATCGGCAGCCCAATTCATGTAAAAGAACAGGATGAATTCAAGGATATTTCAAGGTACGGCAGGTTTATGAGGACAAAAACATATGCTCTGGGAACTGCCCTTGAGGTGAAAAAATTCTTTAAGCACGGAGGCAGACGACTACGAAAAGAGAAAAGGATCATTGATCCGGTGCCTCTTGAAAAAATTGAAGCTGAAATCAACAGGATTCTTCCGGAGTATTCTCTCTTTAAGAATAAAAATTATAACCTTATCTGTGTCCCTTCTTTTGAAATTCCAAATATCATGAATGAGATCGGACGACTCAGGGAGACTACATTCCGGCTTGTCGGGGAAGGGACAAACCAGCAGTTGGATATTGATGAATATGACCTGTATTATTACCAGATGTTTATCTGGGATGAAGAGGAAAAAAAGATTGTCGGAGCTTACAGGGTTGGTAAAGGAAATGAAATCATGCTTCAATATGGTATCAGAGGATTCTATATTCAGAGTCTTTTCAGGATCAACCGGCGGTTTTATCCAATATTATCACAGGCCCTGGAACTTGGCAGATCCTTTATTGTACCGGAATACCAGAAAAAGCCTTTGCCATTATTTCTGTTATGGAAAGGTATATTATATTTTCTCCTGAAAAATCCTGAATATCGGTATCTCGTAGGGCCGGTAAGCATAAGCAACCGTTTTTCAACTTTTTCCAAAGCCTTGATAATTAAATTTATAAGAGAGCATTACTATAACAATACAATTTCAAAATATATCAAACCCAGGAAAAGATTCAGGGTACCTCCACACCAGCTCGATACTGATATCATTTTCGAAAATTCCAGTGATATCAATAAACTGGATAAGTTTATCAAGGACATTGAAACAGGACACTTTACTATGCCTGTCCTGCTTAAGAAATACTTAAAACAGAACGGGAAAATAGTGGAATTCAATATCGATCCCAAATTTAATAATGCCCTCGACGGACTTCTTGTAGTTGACATATATGATATACCACCCGAAACAATTTCATCACTTTCAAAAGAGATAAATGATGAATCCATCCTGGAAAGATTACCGACTACGGTTCAGGATGGAATAAAAAACCAGGATGAGGAGCTCGAGGAAGAATGAAACACCTCTATATTCTTTGCATTATTTTATGCTTGAATGCCTGTAATTCATCGGTGAAGAACGAAAGCAAGCTGGACAGGGAGAGAAAGATTCATCAATCGATGCTTACCATTGATAGTCATGCTGATACACCCTTAAATATAATGTGGAAAGGTCAGGACCTTTCGATCCGGAGTGATTCAAGGAAGGGGGGAAGCAAGATCGATTTTCCAAGGATGAAGGAAGGAGGGCTTGACGGGGTTTTCTTTGCTGTTTATGTTGGTCAGGGTCCACGCACCCCGGAAGGCAATGAGAAAGCGCGGCAAACAGCCCTGACAATATTTGATTCTATACATGCAGTTATTAACAGATATCCTGATCTTGTTCAGCAAGGTTTGACTGCAGATGATCTGAGGAAAATCAATATAAGTGGGAAACTGGCTATTTATATTGGGATCGAAAATGGATATGTAATCGGCACCGATATTGGAATGCTGAAGAAGTACTATGA
>CAZEKO010000078.1:0-8726 GCA_964512775.1 uncultured Bacteroides sp.
ATTCAATCTTGTATTAAATTGACCGGGCAACATAACTACCTGCCCCCAGAAAGTCCTAAACTCCCTCCAATCCTTGTTTTCAATACCAAACATGTTTCTTCTCCCGATTATTCCCACGGTATCTATCTGAAGGGCTTCACGGAGCTCATCATCTACTTCACCCAGCATCTGATATGGTTCAGTTACCTTTACCGGACGTTTTTCAAATCCAAAATAATCTCTCAACTTTTCTACCACCAGTGCATGGATACCTGTGACTGCCGTAGATCCCAGGTCCAGGGGTATCCTGTCAGGGGTCTGGTGAATCAATGACTTGAAGGTACGTTCACGTGATGTCATGGATAATTATCTCAATTAGCTTTAAGATATCTTTTTTAAACATTATAGGTTGTCGAAGCAGTGTCTCCGCCTCTTCCGGTCCAGTTTGTATGAAAAAATTCCCCCCTTGGTTTATCTACGCGTTCATAGGTATGGGCACCAAAGTAATCTCTTTGTGCCTGCAGCAGATTTGCCGGTAACCTGAATGATCTGATTCCGTCGTAATAATTAAGTGCAGATGTCATAGCCGGAACAGGAATTCCATTCATGATAGCAGTAGAAGTTACCCTTCTCCAGCCGGCCTGAGCATTTTTTAATTTTTCATTGAAGAAAGGATCAAGCAAAAGGTTAGTCAGCCCGGGATTCTTGTCATAAGCATATTTGATATTTCCCAGAAATGCAGACCGTATAATACAACCGCCCCTCCACATAAGTGCTATTCCGCCATAATTCAACTTCCAGCCAAATTCTGTCGCAGCAGACTTCATCAATACATATCCCTGTGCATAAGATACTATTTTGGATGCATATAATGCATTTCTTAAATCATCCAGAAATATTTTTTTGTCTCCTGAAAAAGCTGGTGATGGTCCGGTCAGTTGGTTTGATGCTTCAACACGATCATTCTTTTGGGCGCTCAGTGAGCGGGAAAAGACCGCTTCAGCTATCATTGTCAATGGAACACCGGCATCGAGAGCTGAAATTACAGTCCATTTTCCGGTACCTTTCTGACCTGCCGTGTCCAGGATCTTATCTACAAGGTATTCCCCATTTTCTTTGTAATTAATTATATCTCGGGTTATTTCAACCAGATAGCTCTTCAGTTCTCCTTCATTCCATTCTTTAAATACTCTGTGCATTTGTTCATTAGTCAAACCAAGAAGAACTTTCATTAAATGATAAACCTCACAAATAAGCTGCATGTCACCGTACTCTATACCATTATGCACCATTTTTACAAAATGGCCCGCTCCACCTTCTCCAACCCAATCACAACATGGTGTGCCATCCTCCACCTTTGCAGCAATATCCTGGAAGATTGGTTTTACATGGTTCCATGCAGCGGATGATCCACCAGGCATTATAGAAGGACCTCTTAATGCACCCTCCTCCCCACCGGAAACACCTGTTCCAATATATAATAAGCCCTTGCTTTCGACATATTTAGTTCTCCTGCTTGAATCCGGGAAATGAGAATTACCGCCGTCGATAATGATATCTCCAGGTTCCAGATGAGGAATGAGCAGTTCGATAAAATCATCCACGGGTTGTCCGGCCTTTACAAGCATCATCACTTTTCTCGGCTTTTTCAATGAACTGACCAGTTCTTTAATTGAATGAGCACCGATAAATTTCTTACCAGCCCCTCTACCCATAATAAATTTATCCACCTTTTCAACTGTACGGTTAAACACAGCAACAGTGTAACCTTTACTTTCCATATTCAGCACCAGGTTTTCTCCCATAACAGCAAGGCCGATTAGCCCAATATCTGCCAGTTTTTTCATATCACTTTAATTATTCTGTTTTAAAATATAAAAATACGTATATAAAATTAAGAAGATCCTACAACATCAAATCCCAGTTCCATCAATACATTCCCTGCACTATCATGATCATTCAGTAACTGAATCGTATAAGCTCCATATTCTCTCCTGGGTGGATAATGTTCACGCCGTTCTTCAAATGAACTAATTGATTTCCTGAATGTTGCATCATCTTCGAGAATATTGTATGTTTTTAAAACCGCCTCATTAATTATTGCCTCCAGATTTTTTCCAGTTGCATTAACAACAATCTTATTATCCAATGGCATTGGTATAGAATCCGGTGTCCAGTGATCCAGTCCCAGGTTAAAAAACTTACTCAGTGTTCTCACACTCATTTTGGTCCCATTTGCTTTTCCATCCAGAGAATATCCTGCAATATGTGGAGTAGCAATATTTACTATTTCCAGCAGATCTTTATTTACTAACGGCTCATTCTCCCATACATCAAGCACCACTGATCCCAACTTACCAGAAACAATCGCGTTCTTCAGAGCTTTTTCCTCAATGACTTCACCCCTGGATGTATTGATCAGATGAACTTTTTTCCGGAGATCATTGAGAAACGTGTTATTCACCATATGAAATGTTTTATCCTGTCCTGTCATAATAAGTGGAACATGAAAACTTATTATGTCTGATTCTTGTGCGATACGTTCCAGAGGAACAAAGTCTGATCCTCCTTCCTGTCTTTCTCTGGGGGGATCATTCAAAAGGATGTTCATACCCAGAAGTTTTGCAATCCTTTTTATTTTGGTGCCAACGTGTCCAACTCCAATAATACCGATAGTACTTCCTGCCAGACTGAAATTCTTTTCTGCTGATAATACTAATAAAGCCGCAAGGACGTATTGTTCGACTGAAGAAGAATTACAACCGGGTGCATTTTGCCAGGTTATTTTACGTGACGCACAATAATCCGTATCAATATGATCAAATCCAATGGTGGCAGTAGCAATAAATTTGACATTCGAACCTTCCAGCAGTTCTTTATTACACTTTGTCCTGGTTCGTATAATAAGGGCATCTGCATCCCTTATCTGATCTGAAGAGATATCTCTGCCAGGCATGTACTGAATATCTGCATAAGGTTCCAGAACACCTCTTAAAAAAGGGATTTTGCTATCGGCGACTACTTTAATTTTCTTTTTCACTATGTCAATTCACAATAACTGGGGTCTATTTAAAATTATCTTTGTACGCCCATAATCCCAGTGCCGGATTAGAAACGAAGAAAATCTCCTCTCCATCTGCCAGTTTATTCAAACCATCTTTTAAGCGATCAGGATTGTACTTTTCTGTCATCTTTTTCAGATCAGCAAATTTAAAATTCACACCTTCTATTTCTTTACGGGTAAGGTGTCCGGGGCAGTATGTTACAGAAAAACGGCCTTCCGTTGATCCATGAATCAGGTGAGCAGCAGCGCTGAGGTTGGATTTTAGATCTTCATTGTGTTTGATTAATTCAAGAGTTTCTGGTGTACCTGCATATCCATACTTTCTGATAAGTCTGTCAATCTCTTTGTCTTCTCCAAATTCTTTTACTCCCGGAGCAAGGACAACCAGTTCGCCACCGCTGGCAATGGCCATTCTTGTTCTGTAAATGCTCTTGTTTCCCAGCCATGTACTTTTAAACTCATCAGGATTGAGAAATACAATTATTTTTTTAAGTGGTTTTTCCAACAATGTAAAATTCACTTTCAGACTAAGTTCACAGGCTTTCAGAAAACATTCTTCATCATCACCTGTAAACAAACCACGGATCTCAGGTTTGCCATCAGAATCCGTTGCTACTACTGTTAAAAAATATAAAACCGGAAGGTTTTTTGCGAAATGCGTTGTTGCATAATTCAGAACTTTCCTGACAGGGGTATCTGCCCTTCCCATCATTCGTTCCATACCCCATGCAGCACCAAGGAAATGGCTTTTATTGATGCCTTCACTCCCTCCGGTTCCAATAAAAATATTCTTATTATAATTTGCCATGCCTACAACTTCATGTGGAACTACCTGTCCAATAGACAGGATAATGTCAAAACCTCCATTGACCAGTAATTTATTAACCTGTGCAGGCCAAGCATAATTCACTCTTCCGTCCGAAATTTCATTCAGGAATTCTCCCGGAACCTCACCCAGGGTGACAACATCCTTACGCCAGTTATGCACCCGAAACTTAGTTTTAGCAATACCCGGGTACATTGAATTTATTTGCTTCTCTGTCATGGGAGTATGAGTACCAATGGCAGGCATAATATCAGTCAGCCTGTCGCCAAGGTATCTATCCGCAATTCGGGTAAGGTTGCCGGCAAAGCTATGATAACGGGTATAATCCGGAGGCAGGGCAAGTGCTTTTTTCACTTTTCCCCACTTATCAAGAGTTACAGTCAAACCCTCCTTCAGATCGTCTTCAGTCAAAACAGATGTTTCCGATCCTTTTTGATAGTATATCATGACTTCAATTGTTAAACGCCGCCATATGCGTTAAATCCTCCATCCACCGGGATGATCACTCCAGTCACGAATCTGGAAATATCTGACAGCAGATATAAAACAGTTCCCTGCAGATCCTCTGTTTTACCATATCTCCCCATTGGTGTACTGGCTATTATCTTTCTGCCTCTTGGTGTGGGCTGTCCGGTTTTTTCATCTACAAGCAGGAATCTGTTTTGATTTGTCAGAAAAAATCCCGGCGCGATAGCATTTACCCTGATACCCGTTTTTGCTAAATGAACGGCCAGCCATTGTGTAAAATTGTTAATTGAAGCTTTTGCAGCAGAATAAGCAGGGATTTTGGTCAGGGGCCGGTAAGAGTTCATTGATGAAATATTCAGTATTGCACCCTGACCTTTTTCAACCATGTCTCGGGCAAACACCATCGTTGGTAATACTGTACCCTTGAAATTAAGATTGAATACCCAGTCAAATCCACTGATATCGAGTCCGAAAAATGTTTTTTCAAATTCGATAGATTCGCTTTTCTCCATTTGTTCAACCTGTGTTGTAGCTTTGGGGGAGTTACCTCCTGCACCATTTATAAGCAAATCAATTTTGCCAAACCGTTCATTGATTATTTTTTTAGCATTATTCAATGATTCAAGGTTAAGCACATCAGCTTGAACTCCAATTGTATCAGCCTTATATTTTTTATTTATGACCCTTGCAACCTTCTCTGCAAATTCAATGTTTATATCCAGTATGGCTGTTTTAATTCCGGCCGAGGCAAGCGCCTCAGCTATAGAACTACCTATAACTCCTGCTCCTCCTGTCAGGACACAGACTTTATTTTTCAAATCATTAAAAGATATACTATTCATATTATTTTGATAAGTTTTGGGTTCTGTTTTCCTTAACTCAACAGACAGATCGTTAAAAATAACTATTTTTGATAATATTGGTATTGATATTTAATTAATAACAGTGATGAAACTAGGAAAATATTCTTTTGGTCTCGGAGATCGGTTTAATCATCAGGGGAAAGCCCAGCTTGAGGCCCTTATTAAAGCAAGAAAAGCAGGAGTAGAAATAATTCCCGTGTGGAATAAGTCAAACCGTGAACATGTCATAGTTAAATCAACTCCTCAGCAAACCCGCCAGGAAGCGGATGAAGCTGTTACATCTCTTAAATGGGACCTGCCTTATTTTGTGGATGCTGATCACATAAACCTGGTTAATGTCGATAAATTCATAGATTACAGTGATTTTTTCACTATTGATGTAGCCGATTATATTGGCAAGGAAGCAGTTGATGAAGATATAGGGGAATATGTCGAAGAAAACAGGAAATTTATCGGTAAACTTCATATCCCGGGATTGGATGAGCCACTCAACATAGATAAGGATCTCCTTGCCAGCTTCGCTTTGAAATTCCTTACTGCAACGGAGGAAGCCGGTAAAATTTACAAATATATTGTGAAAAAAACAGCTGGCAGAGGATTTATACCGGAAGTTTCAATGGATGAGGTTATAGAACCTCAAACTCCGGCAGAACTATTTTTCATCCTGGGAGCACTCGCAGCAAGTAAGGTACCCTTACAAACCATCGCTCCCAAGTTTACAGGCCGTTTTAATAAAGGTGTTGATTATAAAGGAGATCTTGCTAAGTTCAGAAAAGAATTTGAGCAGGATCTCCAGGTTATCGGTTATGCGATTGAAATTTTTGGATTGCCTGAAAATTTAAAACTCAGTATCCATTCCGGCAGTGACAAATTTGCCCTGTATCCAATAATAGGGGAACTTATTCAAAAATATGATAAAGGGATCCATGTTAAAACAGCAGGCACCACATGGCTGGAGGAAGTCACAGGTCTGGCTTCTGCAGGTGAGGACGGACTCACAATAGCGAAATTAATTTACAGAAATGCTTTTGAGAGAAAAGATGAATTGTGTAAACCATATGCTACTGTTATTGAAATCGATGATTCTGCCCTTCCAGATCCATCAATTACAGACGGATGGGATAAAAACAAATTTGTTAATACCCTCAGGCATATTAAGGGACATCCTGATTATAATCCGAATTTCAGACAACTAATACATGTGGGATATAAAGTTGCTGCTGAGATGGGTGATCAATATTATGAGGCACTCAGAAAATTTTCGGATGTTATTAGCAGGAATGTAACAGAAAATATCTATGAAAGGCATATAAGAAGACTGTTTGCACTCTAATCACCAGGCTATGAAAAAATTCCTTGATAACAATTTCTTACTCGAGAATAAGACCGCTGAAATGTTATATCATGAGCATGCTAAAAACATGCCTGTCATCGATTATCACTGCCATCTTTCTCCGTCAGAAATAGCTGAGGATAAAATATTTAAGAATATTACACGTATCTGGTTGAATGGTGATCATTATAAATGGCGTGCCATGAGAGCAAACGGCATTCCTGAACAATTCATTACAGGAGATGCATCCGATATTGACAAGTTTAAAAAATGGGCTGAGACGGTTCCAAACACTTTAAGGAATCCTCTGTATCATTGGACACATCTTGAACTAAATCGATATTTCGGGATTCAGAAGCTTTTAAATCCTGGTACAGCAGTGGAAATTTACAATGAAACCAGTGAAAAACTCAGCTCTGCAGAATTTAGTGTCAGAAATCTCTTGCGCAGGATGAAGGTTGAGGTTGTTTGTACTACTGATGATCCTGTTGATTCACTGGAATTTCACCGTAAGATTAATAATGATGGATTTGAAATAAAAGTTCTCCCCGCATGGAGACCTGATAAATCCATGGCTGTTGAGAATCCCGGTTTTTATAATAATTATCTCGATCAGCTCGCTTCTGTATCAGATTTGGATATCAACACGTTCCAGTCCCTTCTGGATGCGCTTCAGAAAAGGCATGATTATTTCCACCAGCAAGGATGCAGGTTGTCTGATCATGGATTAGAAACTTTTTATGCTGAACCATTTAACGATTCTGAAATAGCGGTGATTTTTAAACGAATTCGTTCCGGTAATTTCCTGACCCTTGATGAAATTCTGAAATTCAAGTCAGCAATGCTTATTATTTTTGGAGAGATGGATCATGAAAAGAATTGGGCACAACAGTTTCATATTGGAGCAATCAGGAACAATAATTCCCGTATGTTTAAAACCCTTGGACCGGACATAGGTTTTGACTCAATTGGTGATTTTGAAATTGCAAAGTCTATGTCAAAACTTTTTGACAGGCTTGATAGTAAAAATATGCTGGCAAAAACTATTGTTTATAATCTGAATCCCCGGGATAATGAACTTCTGATATCAATGATTTATAATTTCAATGATGGGACGGTACCTGGAAAGATGCAGTATGGTTCCGGATGGTGGTTTCTTGATCAGAAAGATGGTATCGAAAAACAATTAAATGCCCTTTCAAATATGGGTTTACTCAGTCGTTTTGTAGGTATGCTTACCGATTCGCGAAGCTTTTTGTCATATCCCAGGCATGAATATTTCAGGAGGATCCTATGCAATTTAATTGGTAAAGATGTGGAAAATGGGGAATTACCAAATGAACCGGAACATCTTGGCAAAATGGTGGAAAACATATGTTATTATAATGCAAGGGATTATTTTGGATTTAATATTTGAATATTCCCTCCCGGGATCATAAAATATAACCCTCAGCATCTTTTAGATTAATCTTCGTTACTTGGTTTTCCGATTGTAGCCAGTATACCTCCATCCACATATAATATATGACCATTGACGAAATCCGAAGCCTTTGAAGCCAGGAAGATAGCAGCCCCTTTTAAATCATCCGGATTACCCCATTTTCCGGCCGGAGTACGATTGATAATAAATTCATTAAACGGATGTCCTTCAGTTCGTATAGGTGCAGTCTGTGCAGTTGCAAAATATCCCGGGCCAATACCATTAGCCTGAATGTTGTATTTAGCCCATTCTGTCGCCATGTTCTTGGTAAGCATTTTCAGTCCTCCCTTTGCAGCAGCATAAGCGGCAACTGTTGCCCTGCCAAGTTCGCTCATCATTGAACACATATTTATGATCTTGCCGGATTTTCTGGGTAACATGAATTTCCGAACGACATGTTTCGACATAATGAAAGGACCCGTCAGATCAATATTTATCACCTGCTGCCAGTCCTCTACAGATAATTCCAGCATTGGTATTCTTTTAATGATACCTGCATTGTTGACAAGTATGTCAATTGGCCCGATCTCCTTCCCTATTCTGTCAAGATATTCAATAACAGCTTGTTCATTCGTCACATCAAACAGGTAACCTTTAACATTAATACCTCTCGTTTTGTATTCACTGATCGCATTTTCAAGCTTTTCAGATAATATATCATTAATAACAATCCTGGCTCCTGCCTCAGCAAGGCCCGTTGCAATAGCCATACC
>CAZEKO010000079.1:0-8551 GCA_964512775.1 uncultured Bacteroides sp.
TTTCTAATCCTTATAAATCATGGCAGATATAAACATTAAAGAATTAAATGAGAAAATTGAGAAGGAAAGTGCATTTGTCGACATGATCACAATGGAAATCGGGAAAGTGATTGTCGGTCAGAAACATTTAATAGAAAGCCTTCTCATTGGCTTATTAACCGACGGTCACATCCTGCTTGAAGGTGTTCCTGGTCTGGCTAAAACACTTGCTGTAAACACTCTTGCGAGTACAATCGATGCGAAATTCAACAGGATCCAATTCACTCCGGACCTATTGCCTGCAGATTTGATTGGTACCATGATCTATAGTCAGAAGCATGAAAATTTTACAGTGAGGAAGGGGCCAATCTTCGCACATTTCATTCTCGCAGACGAGATTAACCGTTCTCCTGCAAAAGTTCAGAGTGCGTTACTGGAAGCAATGCAGGAAAAACAGGTCACTATTGGAAACGAATCACATAAACTTGAACAGCCTTTCATGGTACTGGCAACCCAGAATCCTATTGAACAGGAAGGAACATATCCTTTACCTGAAGCCCAGGTCGACCGGTTCATGCTGAAGGTTATTATCGGTTATCCAAACAGGGAAGAGGAAAAACTCATTATGAGAGAAAATCTTGGGCAGGTGTTTCCTGTGGCCCGGAAAGTTATTAAACCAGATGGTATCCTTAAGGCAAGAAGCCTGGTTAAGGAAGTATATATGGATGAAAAAATTGAAAAATATATTCTCGATATAGTATTTTCTACCCGCTACCCCGACCAGTATAATGTTGAGAAATATAAAAATATGATACAATATGGCGGGTCACCAAGAGCAAGTATTTATCTTGCTTCCGGAGCCAAAGCTTATGCATTTATAAAACGGCGTGGCTATGTAATTCCGGAAGATGTAAGGGCTATTTGTCATGATGTACTGCGGCATCGTATTGGACTGACATATGAAGCGGAAGCTGAAAATATAACAACTGATAATATTATCACTGATATCCTTAACACCATAGAGGTACCATAATGATCAGGTATACGCTTATAATATTAATATTGAATGCGGCTTATGTCTGTAATGCTCAGGAATTAATAGGTAAACATAAGGATGAGGTGAAGCAGATAATGAGTTCCGAAAGAAAAGACGTTCATATCGACCAATCATCAAGGAACACTGTATATAACCTCTTAAAATATGTCGACAGGAATAGTACTAAAACCATTCTGGTTGTATTTGATGATAAGGATACATGTAAATTTTTTAAATCGATATATGATTATACATACCTGAGACAGGTAGAAAGAGAGTTAAATCAGGAATATACCAGGGCCGGTACAGGTAACTGGTATTATATAGCTGACCATAAGAAGTATCTGGTCACGTTGAAGAAGGAGAAATGGTACTTTACTGTTCTGGAAAAGAAAGTGAATGAGTAAATAAAATTTGCCTGAAGTGGAAGCAACAGAATTACTTAAAAAGGTAAGGAAAATTGAAATAAAAACCCGCGGGCTTTCAAAAAATATTTTCGCCGGAGAGTATCACAGTGCATTTAAAGGCAGAGGTATGGCTTTTAGTGAAGTCCGTGATTACCAGTTTGGAGATGATATCAGAAGTATAGACTGGAACGTTACTGCACGGTTTAATCATCCATATATAAAGGTCTATGAGGAAGAAAGGGAACTGACAGTTATGTTGCTTGTTGACGTAAGTGGTTCAAGGAATTTCGGAACTATCTCCCAGCTGAAAAAAAATATGATAACAGAAATTGCAGCTGTCCTGTCTTTTTCAGCTATACAGAATAATGATAAGATCGGAATGATCATGTTCAGTAGTTTCATTGAAAAATTCATTCCTCCAAAAAAAGGGAGACAGCATATCCTCAGAATTATACGTGAGCTTATCAATTTTGAACCAGCTGATCAGCGAACTAATTTGACAGAAGCTTTAAGGTATTTCACAAATGCAATTAAGAAAAGATGTACTGCTTTCATAATATCAGATTTTTTTGATGAGAATTATGAAGATGCTTTAAAAATAGCAGGCAAGAAGCATGACATCATTGCTTTAAATATTTATGATATCAGGGAAAAGGAGCTCCCCCCGGTAGGTTTAATCCGGGTCAAAGATGCTGAGACCGGTAAGTTATTGTGGGTCGATTCCAGCAGTAAAAAAACCAGGGATAATTATTCCAGCTGGTGGAATCAGGAACAATCTAAACTGGTTGAGATATTCAATCGTTATGGTATTGATTCTGTAAGAGTGAGAACTGATGAGGATTATGTAAAACCTCTTATGAATCTTTTTAAAAGAAGAGCATAAAGAAATGCCTTAAATTACAAATGCCTAAAATGCCTAAAATTAACAATAAAATAGTGATGGTTTTCTGCTGGCTTATAATTCCGGCGGGAATGTACTCTCAATATGTGGAGATAAGGGCTGAATTGGATACTGACCAGGTAACTATAGGGGATCAGTTCAATCTGAATCTTTTCATCAGCCAGCCCCCTGGAATAGAAGTTAAATTTCCTGAAATTACTGACTCTCTGGCTGGCAAAATAGAAGTACTCAGGCAAACTGATATCGATACCGTAAGGATGGATGAACGCCTGGAACTTAACCGCAAAATTTTGCTGACCTGTTTTGATTCCGGGTTTTATGAAATACCACCTTTTCCGTTTGCATTATCTTCAGCTGATTGGAATGACAGCCTTTTTTCAAATCCACTCTTTCTGGCAGTGAATACGGTGCCCCTTGATTCCATGATCCGTGATATCAAACAGCCCATCCAGGTGCCGGTAAGTTTTGCAGAAATTTATCCATATATCCTTATTGGAATTGGAGTGGCAGGACTGGCATATTTTATAGTGTATCTGATCCGTAAGCGTAAAAGAAAAGAGCCTGTATTCAGCATTTCAAAGCCTCAGGAACCGGCACATGTAATTGCACTGCGTGAACTGGATGAACTCAGGGAAGCAAAACTTTGGCAGCGCAATGAGTATAAACAATATTATACCCGTCTTACAGAAATAATAAGGAATTATATTGAAAGGAGATTTGAAATCCCTGCGATGGAACAAACAAGTTATGATATTTTACTTTCATGGAAGGACAAAGGATATAATGATCAGAATTTATATGAAATACTGAAGCAGCTGCTTAATCTTGCAGACCTTGTCAAGTTTGCTAAGGAAAAGCCACTGCCTTCTGATAATGAAGTTAATCTTGATAATGCTTATGTCTTCGTCAGAAGTACAAAGCCTGTTATTATGGATCAGGAAAAATCAGAATCCCAGGTTCAAATCCCTGAAGAATCAACAGTAAATGGATAATATAACATTCGCAAATCCGGAGTTTTTTTACCTGTTATTTCTTCTGATACCATTAATTATTTGGTACGTTTGGAAGGACAGGGAAGCTAATGCTGCGATCCGTTTTTCAACGTTGAAAGGCTTCTCAGGAGCAGGCAGGACAGCAAAATACTGGCTGCGGCATATTCTTTTTGCAGTCAGGCTGATCATCCTGTCACTCATAATAGTCGTACTTGCCAGACCACAATCCGTTAATAAATGGCAGGATGTAAATACAGAAGGAATAGATATTATTATTGCGCTTGACATTTCCGGCAGTATGCTTGCTCAGGACTTTAGACCTGACAGGCTGGAGGCGTCTAAAGCAGTTGCTATTGAGTTCGTCTCAGGCCGTCCAACCGACAGAATCGGGCTGGTCGTATACAGTGCAGAAAGCTTTACCCAGTGTCCGCTTACTACCGATCATGCAGTATTGATTAACCTTTTTCATGACATCAAAAGCGGAATGATTGAAGACGGTACAGCAATTGGCATGGGCCTTGCAAACGCAGTATCCCGCTTAAAGGATAGTAAAGCTAAAAGCAAAGTTATTATATTGTTGACTGACGGTGTAAACAACAGGGGATCAATTGCACCTCTTACTGCAGCAGAAATAGCAAGGACATTTAATATAAGAGTCTATACCATAGGTGTTGGTACTCAGGGTACAGCCCCTGCACCTGTCCAAACTCCTTACGGTGTTCAGATAAGGCAGGTACCGGTTGAAATTGACGAGCAAATCCTTCAGCAAATTGCACAGGTAACTGACGGGAAGTATTTCAGGGCAACGAATAACCAGAAACTGATTGAAATATATAAGGAAATAGACCAGATGGAAAAATCAAAGATAGATGTCAGGGAATATAGCAGGAAAGAAGAGGAGTATCTTGCTTATGGACTGGGAGCTGTTATTCTGTTGTTGTTTGAAATAATTATAAGAAAAACTGTTCTCAGGAATATACCGTAGGATTATGTTCAGATTTGGAAATATTAATAATCTTTATTTTCTGATAGCCATACCGGTTTTATTAATTCTCCTGATATTTGTTATTTACAGGAAAAGGAAAGATCTGAATCGTTTTGGTGATCGTGAAATTATTGCACAGTTAATGCCGGAGGCTTCATTTAGCAGGCCTGTTATTAAATATATTATTCAGACTTTAGCATTAATCGCATTAATAATTGGTATTGCCCGTCCGCAGTTTGGATCAAAATTGCGTGAAGTAAAAAGAGAAGGTGTTGAAATCATAATAGCTTTAGATGTCTCTAACAGCATGATGGCTGAAGACATTCAGCCTAACAGGCTTGAACGGGCCAAACAAGCCATTTCAAAACTTGTTGACCAGATGGTGAACGATAAAATAGGATTAATAGTTTTTGCCGGAAATGCATATATCCAGATGCCTATTACGACGGACTATGTTTCTGCAAAAATGTTTCTTTCCACCATAAGTCCTGAAATTGTCCCTGTACAGGGAACAGCTATTGGCTCAGCTATAGAATTGGGGACGAAATCGTTTACACCAATGGCTGAATCGAGCAAAGCATTAATAGTCATTACAGATGGTGAAAACCACGAGGATGATGCAGTTCAGGCCGCTCAATTGGCTGCTGAAAAAGGCATCAAAGTACATACTATCGGGATAGGCCTTCCTGAAGGAGCACCGATACCAGTAACTAATCCCTCAGGACAAAAAACATACTTGAAAGATCGTGATGGAAATATAGTTGTAAGTAAACTTAATGAGAGAATGCTTCAGCAAATAGCCGCTGCCGGAAATGGTGTATATATCAGGTCTACTGATACAAGATTAGGATTGAACACCGTTTTTGATGAAATAAATAAAATGGAAAAACAGGAGATGGATGTAAGAATATATTCAGATTATGACGAGAGATTCCAGTATGCTTTTGGACTGGCTCTTATTCTTTTACTTGCAGACCTGTTTATTCTGGAAAGGAAAAATCGCTGGCTTTCGAAAATTAAATTATTTGAAAAATGACCAGAAGTGTTTTTAAACTGTTTATTTCCGTATTGATATTTTTGCCTGGTGCACTGTACGCCCAGGGTGAAAGGAAATATATCCGACAGGGGAATAAGGAATATGATGATAAGGCTTTTGAGGAATCTGAAGTTCAGTATAGAAAAGCCCTGGATAAGGATCTATCGTCTTATGAAGGAAATTTTAATCTGGGTGATGCTCTCTATAAGCAGGAAAAATATGAAGACGCCTCGAGGAAATTTTCGGATTTGTCAGGAAAAGGAACAGATAAGAAAGATCTTGCAAAGATTTATCATAACCTTGGGAATTCCTTGTTGCAGTCAGGCAGGATCGAAGAAAGTATTGAAGCTTATAAGAATGCATTACGTAATAATCCTGATGATTTAGAAACCAAGCATAATCTTGCATGGGCTTTGAACTTACTTCAGCAGCAGCAACAACAACAACAGAACAACCAAAACCAGGAAAATAAAGAGCAGGAACAAAACAAGGATCAGCAGAATCAGGAACAACAGGATCAGGAAAAGCAGGAACAGAAAGAACAACAGCAGGAACAGCAAAAAGATAAAATTTCCAGGGAGGATGCAAACAGGATCCTGGAAGCGCTTCAGCAGGATGAAAAACAACTACAGGAGAAACTTAAGAAACAGATGGCACGTACTCAACGGGTTGCAATACTGAAAGAATGGTGATTTAGTTTATTATTATCGGAATGAGATTTTTTAAGAACATATTTATTATTATTTTACTTTTCACTGGTTATGTCCGGGCACAGGATGTTTCTTTTACAGCTGAAGGACCAAGGGTTGTAGAAGTAGGAGAGCAGTTTATGGTCAGTTTCAGTGTAAATGCCAGGCCATCTTCATTCAAGGCACCCGATATGAAAGACTTTTACGTTCTGAGTGGTCCTAACCAGTCGACAAGTAGCAGTATCCAGTTCATAAATGGCAAAACAAGCCAGAGCATTACAATATCTTATACCTATTATTTACAGGCTTCAAATCCGGGTACATTTATTATCCCACCCGCAATTGCAGTTGTGGATAAAAAAGAGTATAATTCTAATTCTCTTGCAATTGAAGTTGTTGGTAAAAAAGATCAGTCACAGGCTGTCCCGCAGGAAGAAGCTACTGCCGCTCAGAAAGAGTTGCCGGATGAGGAATTATTTGTCAGGGTAATAACTGATAAAACATCAGTATACCAGGGCGAACATATCATTGCCACTCTGAAAATATATACACGGTTGACAATTAGTGGATTCGGATCAAGCGAGATGCCTGATTTTGCTGGTTTCTGGACTAAGGATATCGAAACTCCCACCCAGATTAACCTTCAGCGCGAGAATGTTGGCGGAACTATATACAATACTGGCATTATCCGTAAAGTCATTCTTTTCCCCCAGAAAGCAGGAGATATCCCGATTGAACCATTTAAGCTGGAAACATACATCAGACAACAGGTTAATACTCCAAGAAGTATTTTTGATGATTTTTTTGGTCCATCTTATTCGACCGTATCAAAAATGCTTGAATCAAAACCTGTCACTATTAGTGTCAAACCTTTACCTGCTGGAAAGCCTTCAGAATTTTCCGGTGCAGTTGGATCTTTGAGCATTGAATCAGATATCGATAAAACTGATATTGTTACAAATGATGCAGTAACCCTTAAAATAAGAATAAAAGGCAATGGTAATCTTAACCTTATTGAAGCTCCAAAGATTGACTTCCCCCCCGATTTTGACAATTTTGATCCGAAAGTTACTTCAAACATTACCAATTCTGCATCCGGACAAACTGGTTCAAAAACATTTGAATATCTGCTTATCCCCAGACACGCCGGGAACTATCGCATTCCTCCTGTCGTTTTCTCTTATTTTGATTTAAACAGGAAGCAATATCAGACACTTACAACCAGCGAATTTAAAATCTCCGTTGCAAAGGGAAAAGAGGATGAAACTACAGCTGTAGTGTCGGGATTATCAAAAGAAGATCTGAAAATTCTTGGCAGCGATATACTTTTTATTAAACCGGGACCATTTAAGGTATACCCTACGGGCAGGATTTTGTTTGGTTCTGTTCAGTTTTATGGATTATATGCCGGTTCATTTATAATATTTCTTTTCATAGTACTTTTCAGGCGGGCACATATTAAAAAATTCCAGAACGAAGAGCTTGTCCGAAACAGGAAGGCAAACAAAATTGCGAAGAAAAGACTAAAACAGGCATCGGTACATCTTAAACAGAACGAAACTGAATCTTTTTATGAGTCAGTTTTGAAAGCATTATGGGGATATCTTAGCGATAAACTTAATATACCGGTATCAGAACTCTCAAGGGATACGGCTGAAAAAGCCCTGTCATTACATGTGGATGATTCCAGCCTTATTAACGATCTTATCAGTTTAATAGATATCTGTGAAATGGCGCGATTCGCTCCCTCTGCTGATACACATGCAATGGATAAAGTATATTCCGATTCAGTTAAATTAATCAGCAGACTGGAACAAAATATAAGGTGATGAAAAAAGCGACGATTATTATCATATTGATTATTGCTGCTGTTCCGGTTATAGCACAGAATATCTACGATCTGGTTGAAAAGGGAAATTTACATTTTATGAGTGGCGAATATGAACTGGCTATCAAAGAATACCAGGCAGTGATAGATTCAGGATATGAATCTGCCGAATTGTATTATAACCTTGGAAACGCTTACTATAAATCCCATAAAATTACGCTGGCTCTGGTGAATTATGAAAGGGCAAACCTTCTCGATCCCGGGGATGAGGAAATACTCCATAACCTTGAGATGACAAGACAACTTGTTGTTGATGAAATTGATAAGCTTCCTGAGTTTCTTCCGAAAGTTTGGTACCGACGTTTTATTGGCCTTTTAAAAACCGACCAGTGGGCTTATATAAGTATGATAACCTTTCCTTTGAGCCTGTTGTTTTTTCTATTATATCTATTCGTCCGCAATATCAGGATCAGAAAAATATCATTCTGGCTGGCAACGGTTATTATGATAATATCCCTTTCTACCCTGGTTTTCTCTTACCATCAGAAGAAGTTAGTTTATGACAATTCTTATGCTATAATTATTTCTCCTTCAGTTACAATTAAAAGTTCACCAGATGACAGCGGTACTGAACTTTTCCAGCTTCATGAAGGAACAAAAGTCGAAATCATTGACCAGCTTGGTGAATGGAAAGAAAT
>CAZEKO010000080.1:0-3120 GCA_964512775.1 uncultured Bacteroides sp.
GCAAATTTAGAAATTTTTTTAATAACCCTTGGAGCTTTTAAAAAGCTCCAAGGGTTATTTCAGTTTTTAAATGATGACAAAACTCAAAAATCTCTATGCTTCCAAACCATTTGATCACCTCTTCAACTTGACAAATCTCTGAGTTATAACTTATAATTTCTTGATATGAAGAGTATTGCCACTTTTTAAAATCATCTACTAAACCATGTTTTAGAGGATTGCGATGGATATATATGACAACCATTCTGCGGTAGGTTATTTCATCTACCTCTTTCCTTTTAAAATTTTGGCTAAAAAGAGCACCATGTCTCTTATAGAATTTATTAAAAGACTGAGCATAAGCATTAAAAAAGTTGCTAAACTTTTTGGAATAGAAAAGAGATAAATTTTCATTCATTTCTATATCTTTTAATTTAACCAATATATGAAAATGATTAGGAATGAGGCAATAACAATAAAGGATTACAATATCTCCCAGTCTTTCAATAAATTTTTCCATAAAGAAATCATAATTATTGCTTTCCCAAAAGAGTTTTTCAAAACCACATGCTCTATTATAGATGTGGTAATACTTTCCTGGTTCAAGAGGTAAAGCTTTAATTGCCATAAGATAAAAATTTTAATAAATCATAGTGCTCCTTACACCTTAATGAAAAAAAGATCGATTTATCGTACAGCTCTTGGAGCTTTTTTAACCCTTGAAGGGTTATAAGAGCTCCAAGGGTTAGGTGGAAAAAAAGACCTCCAAGGTCTTTAAAACCTTGGAGGTCTTTAACCAACCACTAAACCTAAACCTATGAAAAACTAACCCTTAAATTTATCTATGAAATTTTGACTGAACTTACTTAATAACCCCTTCCTCAACCATTTTCTTCATCTCCTCAATCTTCTGCTTCGATACGTTGGCCTTTTCTTCAAACGTCCTCTTGTCTACCTTTTCAAGTTTCAGAATCCTTATTGCTTTTTCAGGCCGACCCGCACTTTTCAGAGTAGGTTCTACATAATCAACCCAGGCGAGGAAATAATTTATCTCATTCGGTATTAAAACATCCGTCTCAATGAACTTGTAATCCTCCTCTGCAAGAATCCAGTTGTTATGATATTCCTCCCAGACATCTACATAATATCTCTTAGGGTCAAGCTGACTGAATGTAACAATACCATTCTGATTGGTAAAACCTTCAACCAGCGGATTATATTCATCCCACCAGTCGTCAAGAGAATTGTATAAAATCACACTCGCATCTGCAACAACATATTCATCATAATACTCAACGACCTCTATGTCCAGAGTTGTCGGGAATAAAACATGAATGGTCGTATATGCCTTGTCAAAAACCCTGTTCCCGGCAAATGCAGTAAGTGATACAGTATAAAATCCATCCTGCCTGAATATATGCTCGGGATTGAAATCATTTGTGATGAATCCATCACCAAAATCCCATTCAAAATAATCGGCATCCATGGAATTATTGGTAAAATAGATAATGTCACCAACTTCACATTCCGTCCTGGAAGTGAAGAAGTCAGCGTAAGGCTCCCTGCCACAACTCATCATGACCAGGGCACCAGCTAATATTATGTAAATAATCTTTTTCATGGCTTTGGAATTTATGGTTTCCTAACTACTAAAATCCAAATACCATGCCAAATCCTCGTTTTAGTGCTTAATTCAGTCATTATTTATGGGATTTTTTTATATTTATTTTGCTGATTTTCAGCCAGTTCCAAAAGCAACGATTTAAATTTGAGATATTTGAGGTTTTTGAGACATTTAAGGCATTTGAGACATTTGAGACATTTCCTTATCTTTGCATACTTTTTCAGAAAATAGCACATGGGCAAAATTGATATCACATTTCCGGATAATTCTGTTAAGAAATTTGAACAGGGTATTACAGGACTTCAAATCGCCGAAAGTTTAAGCTCGTCCCTTGCAAGAGAAGTACTTTCAGTTTCTATTAATGGTGAACTTTGGGACCTGAACAGGCCGATAACTGCTGACGCAACTATCAAACTGCATAAATGGGACGATAACGAAGGGAAGTACGCTTTCTGGCATTCCTCCGCACATCTTATGGCCGAAGCCCTGGAATTCCTTTACCCGGGAATAAAATTTGGTATCGGCCCTCCAATAGAACAGGGATTTTATTATGATGTTGACCTGCCTGACGGGAAGATGATTACTGATGCCGATTTCCCGAAAATTGAAGCCAAAATGAAGGAACTGTCCGGTCAGAAAAAAGGATACGAAAGAAAGGATATATCTAAAAAGGAGGCCCTTAAATATTTTACTGAAAAGGGCGATGATTATAAAATTGAACTGATAAATGAACTGGAAGATGGTTCTATAAGTTTTTACCATCAGGGTGCATTTACAGATCTTTGCCGGGGACCCCACCTGACCGATACCAGCAAAATAAAAGCAGTCAAAATTCTCAGCATTGCCGGAGCATACTGGAGGGGAGATGTCAAAAGAAAACAGCTCACCAGGGTATATGGGATCACCTTCCCGAAACAGGAAATGCTCGATACTTTCCTCGACATGCTTGAAAAGGCAAAAGAAAGAGACCACAGGAGGATCGGTAAAGAACTTGAATTATTCACATTTTCCCAGAAAGTAGGCGCGGGATTGCCCCTCTGGCTTCCAAAAGGAGCCTTCCTGCGTGAAAAACTTGAGGGATTTCTAAGAAAGGTTCAGGTCAAGCATGGGTATGAACCGGTTATTTCTCCCCACATCGGACAGAAAGAACTCTACATAACATCAGGACACTGGGAAAAATATGGTAAAGAGTCTTTCAGACCCATAGCCACACCAATTGAAGGAGAGGAATTCATGCTGAAACCAATGAATTGCCCTCACCACTGCGAGATGTATAAGTTCAAACCAAGATCATATAAGGATCTGCCTGTACGTTATGCTGAATTCGGGACCGTTTACCGTTATGAACAAAGCGGTGAACTTCACGGACTGACTAGGGTGCGGGGTTTCACACAGGATGACGCGCATATATTCTGCAGGCCGGACCAGCTTAAAGAAGAATTTATCAAGGTTATTGATATCATACTATTGATATTTAAGGCGTTGGATTTCAATGACTATACTGCACAGATCTCACT
>CAZEKO010000080.1:3220-8508 GCA_964512775.1 uncultured Bacteroides sp.
GAATATATTGGGGCCGACAACCAGAGACACCGCCCCGTCATGATTCACCGGGCACCGTTCGGATCAATGGAACGGTTCGTGGCTATCCTCATCGAACAGACCGGTGGTAAATTCCCACTTTGGCTCGCCCCGGACCAGGCGGTTATTATCCCTGTAAGTGAAAAATTTAATGAATACGCTGAAAAAGTTTTGAATTTTCTAAATAATTACGATATTCGCACTCTGATTGACCAAAGGAGTGAGAAACTGGGTAAAAAGATAAGGGACAATGAGTTAAAGAAGATACCTTATCTTCTGATTGTGGGGGAGAAAGAAATGGCAGGTGAAACAGTTTCTGTAAGGAAACAGGGTGAGGGTGATAAAGGATCAATGAATCTGAAACAATTTGCGGAGTTCCTGAAAAAAAGCGAAGAACAGGAACTCAACCATAAATAATTTGTTTAACTAAAATTAGGAGGACATAGCAATAGTAGGACAGCAACCCAGGTCTGGGAGACATTTTAAAGAACAGTTACCCAGATATAGGATAAACACAGAAATCAGGACCCCCATGATCAGGCTTGTCGGTGATAATGTCGACAATCCGGGGGTTGTCCCGATTAAGAAAGCTCTTGAAATGGCTGATAATCTGGAACTTGATCTGGTGGAAATCTCGCCAACCGCAGATCCGCCAGTTTGTAAGATCATAGACTATCAGAAATTCCTGTATCAGCAAAAAAAGAAGCAGAAGGAGATCAAGGCCAAGACAGTCAAGGTTGTCGTTAAAGAAATCCGCTTCGGGCCAAATACCGACGACCATGACTATAACTTCAAGCTGAAACATGCAATCAGGTTCCTTGAGGAGGGGGCAAAAGTCAAACCCTATGTATTTTTCAAGGGACGCTCCATTATTTATTCTGAAAAGGGAGAAATCCTGCTGTTGAGACTTGCCCAGGATCTGGAAGATGTTGGAAAAGTTGAACAACTTCCCAAACTGGAAGGGAAACGAATGACAATGTTAGTGACCCCTAAATCGATGAAGGGGAAAAAATAAGTATTAATAAATAAAGAATCGAACGATGCCGAAGATGAAGGTAAATTCCGGTGCGAAAAAAAGATTTACGTTAACCGGAACTGGAAAAATAAAAAGGAAACATGCTTATAAAAGCCATATCCTTACCAAGAAAGCAACAAAAAGGAAAAGAAACCTTGGTTATTTTACAACGGTTGACAAAGCCGATGAAAAAAATGTCAAGCAATTACTCGGAATGAAATAAAAGTAATCAATAAAAATTAAGTCAAACCAGAATGTCACAGCACCTAAGTATCCTGCAAAGGATCGCTTGCATTCATAATTGTTACAATAATGCCAAGATCAGTTAACGCAGTTGCATCCAGAAGAAGAAGGAAAAAAATACTGGATCAGACAAAAGGCTATTGGGGATCAGGAAAAAACGTTTACACCGTTGCAAAAAACACCCTTGAAAAAGGCCTTACCTATGCATATCGCGACAGAAGAACGAAAAAAAGAAACTTCAGGTCTCTCTGGATCCAAAGAATCAATGCCGCGACCCGTGAATATGACATGTCATATTCAGAGTTGATTGGAAAACTCAAGGAAAAAAATATCATTCTGAACAGAAAAGTCCTTGCCGACCTTGCTCTTAATAATCCCGAAGCATTTGAAGCTGTAATCAATGTGGTTAAATCATAATTTCGAAGCCTGAATAATCAGAACCGCAAAGCAAACCCATAATGAACGGGCCGCTCTGCGGTTTTTTGTTCATTGCTGGGATATTTTGTAAATCGTTCCTAAAAATCCTGATCAAAAACCTGTTATATGAAAATCGCGATTATTGGTTATGGCAGAATGGGAAAAATGATTGAAGAAGCTGCGGTTGAAAAAGGACATACCATCGGCCTTATAATCGATGTGAATAACCAGGCAGATCTTACAGCCCAAAATATAGCCGATCATGATGTGGCCATTGAATTTACAACACCTTCATCTGCATGGCATAATATTTCGGTTTGTTTTGATGCTGATACCCCGGTCGTCTCAGGAACTACGGGCTGGCATGACAGGATGCCGGAGATAAAGGAAAGATGCCTGCGGGAGAATAAGACTTTATTATATTCGTCTAATTTCAGCATCGGGGTGAATATTCTTTTTCACATCAACCGCCAGCTTGCAAGGTTGATCAATCCATTTGATCAGTATAAACCGAGAATTGAAGAAATACACCATACAAAAAAGCTTGATGCTCCCAGTGGTACAGCTATTTCCCTCGCACAGGGAGTCGTTGGTGAGATAAACCGACTGCAGAAATGGAAACTGGCAGAAACTGCTGATAACCAAACTCTTCCTGTAAAAGCTATCCGGGCAGATGATATTACAGGAATCCATGAAGTTATCTATGAATCTGACATTGATATTCTTTCTATCAGACATTCGGCTAAAAACAGAAAAGGATTTGCATTAGGGACTATAATGGCTGCGGAATTTATCATGAATAAAAGAGGATTCTTTACAATGGAAGACGTTCTTGGATTTGACTAAATAAGGTTACGGTGAAGATTAGAACCCCGGATATTATTTTGTTCGTTGTTTCAGCGAGCCTGCTCAGTCTTTTTGCAATCTGGCTGCGCTTTTACTGGCTACTGGCTGGTAATATAATTCTGTTAGACGTCTTTATTACAAAACTGATCAACTGGCGGTATCCTGGTAAAGCATTATCAAGATTCCGGTTGCTTAAGGAGATCCTCGACTGGACTTTTGCAATCATTACAGCTATCATCCTTGTTGTGTTTATCAGGACTTTTATTATTGAAGCTTACACCATACCCACTCCTTCCATGGAAAGAACACTTATGGTCGGGGATTATTTATTTGTCAGCAAAATAAGTTACGGCCCAAAACTTCCTAATACACCGGTGGCTTTTCCATTTACCCACAACACCATGCCCTTTTCAAAGAAAAAATCATACAATGAAAAGATACAGTGGCCATATAAAAGACTTGCCGGATGCGGTAAAATAAAAAACAATGATGTGGTCGTGTTTAATTTTCCGGAAGGCGATACTGTAGTACTGCAATTTCCAGATCAAAACTATTATTCGCTCATCAGGAGATATGGCCGGAATTCAGTTTTAAACCAGTACCATATTATAGCCAGACCTGTCGACAAGAGAGAAAATTTCGTAAAGCGCTGCATTGGAATATCTGGTGACACCTTATTGATAACACACTCTTCTGTTTATATCAATAACATGCCACTTGAGGACCCTGAAAATGTACAATACAATTATTATATAAGAACAAATGGTCAGAAAATTGAAGATGATAAACTCTCTGGCCTGGAAATTAACGTATCAGATCAGCTTAATGATCCTAACGAAGAAAATTATGTTTTTTCACTGACCCGGGGACAGGCTTCCGGTATCCGGAATATGTCAAATGTTGCTAAAGTAACCAGACTGGAAAATACAAACAGAAATCTTTCATACCTGTCATTTTTCCCATATGATCCTGCATTCCCCTGGAATGAAGATAATTTTGGCCCCCTGGTTATACCCCGTAAAGGTATGTCTATAGATCTGACCCTTGAAAATCTGCCCTTATACCGGAGAATAATTGAAGCGTATGAAAAAAATACACTTTATATTAATGACAGCGTTATTTACGTTAATAATAAACCATCTTCCTCTTATATATTCTCTATGAATTATTATTTCATGATGGGTGATAACCGCCACAATTCAGCTGATTCAAGAATCTGGGGTTTTGTACCGGAGGATCATGTAGTTGGAAAAGCCGTTCTGGTTTGGTTATCGGTTGATAAAAACAAAAAATCACTTAAAAAAATCCGATGGAATCGAATGTTCAAAAAAATCTGATGACAAATATCAAGCAATTACTGGGTTTTCGGAAAAACAAGTATTTCAGGTACGGATTTGTTTCCGCCATATATATCCTGTGGGTAATCTGGCTCAGGAATTACTGGTTCCTGCTTGGGCTCGTGATCATTTTTGATATGTATATAACCCATAAAGTCAACTGGACTTTCTGGAAAAAACGAAACCAGAAAAACAGTACGTTGGTTGAATGGATTGACGCCCTGATATTTGCAGTTATTGCTGTCACGATAATCAATATCTTTCTTTTCCAGAATTACAAGATTCCTACCCCATCCATGGAAAAATCACTGCTGGTAGGTGATCATCTTTATGTCAGTAAAGTCGCATACGGCCCCCGGATGCCCAACACTCCCCTATCGTTCCCTTTTACCCAGAATACCTTACCCATTCTGAAATCAAAATCCTACCTTGAATGGATTAAAAGGCCTTATAAAAGGCTGGCGGGATTTGGAGATGTAAAACGGGATGATGTGGTTGTTTTTAATTTCCCCGCTGGAGATACTGTTGTCCTGGCTATGTCAGAACGTAGTTATGAGTCAATTGTGAGGGATTATGCTATGCAACTTCTGGAAAGTGACAGGGTGATGAAAAAACCTATTCGTACATGGCAGGAATATATGGTGACAGGCAGGAATAGGGTCTGGAATGATTATGAAATTGTATCCAGACCTGTTGACCGGAGGGATAACTACATTAAGCGATGCGTAGCCATTTCGGGTGATACATTAAAACTCGTCCATGGACAAATTTACATTAACGGACAACCTTCTGCTAATTACAAAGAACTTCAGCACCGGTATTATGTTCATACCGATGGAACTCCAATCAATCCGAAGCGGTTCGATAAACTCGAAATCGCGCGTGCCGATCGCGAACAAATTGGAACCGATTATATACTACCCCTGACAGATGAGAATGTGAAAGAAATGAAAAGCTATACCAATATCATTTCTCTCGAAAAATATGAATCTCCTGTTGGAGAATACAATTACCAGATATTTCCGCAGGATCCCGATTATAAATGGACTCTTGATAATTTCGGTCCACTCTGGATACCATCAAAAGGCACAACTATTGAACTTACAATTGATAACCTTCCTTTGTATGAACGCATCATTGATCAGTACGAAAACAATGACCTTGAAGTAAAGGACAGCATTATCTATATTAATGGTGAAAAAGCCGGCAGTTATACTTTTAAGATGAACTATTATTTCATGATTGGCGATAACCGGCATTATTCTTCCGACTGTCGCTATTGGGGCTTTGTGCCGGAAGACCACATCCTTGGTAAACCAAAGTTCATCTGGTTATCTCTAGATAAGGATAAAAAATTCCTGTCGAAAATCCGTTGGAACAGGATCGCTAAATCGACTGATAAAATCTGAATT
>CAZEKO010000081.1:0-3482 GCA_964512775.1 uncultured Bacteroides sp.
TTTCTTCATCCACCCTGAGAAGGTGCTGCCTGTCACTGATTATTCTTGTTTTTACGGTTGTTAAACGAGTGGCATCGATACGGATGCCAATATCTGAAAGATTCTCTTCCGTCAGAAGATCGATAAAATCTTCCTTTCTGTCATCATCTCCAATAACCCCGCAAAGGATAGGGGTAGCGCCCATAGCTTTAATATTCAATGCAACATTTGCCGCACCACCCAGTCTGCGTTCCTGGTTATGTATGGTCACAATAGGCACAGGTGCTTCCGGAGATATCCGCTCTACTGTTCCCCAAATATATGCATCGATCATTACATCACCAATTATAAGAATTTTCAGATTCTCAAATCTCTTAAAAGCATTTTTAATCTCCTGTGTCTTCAATGTAATAGTATTTAAAGATCAATAAATTTAGAACTTTAGTATGGATCCACATCAAGAAAAAACTGAATTCCTTTAAACTTATTGTAAAGGCTATAATGATGTATTATGTTTTTAATCCTTTCCTTGTATAAATTCAAATACCCTTTTCTGGGTAATTTTACAAGTATGTTCTGAATATGCCAGTTTTTAATCTTCCCAATCACCGGCTGTTGTGGACCAAGAACATGAATTTCAGGTATTTTAACCAGATCCTTTGCAATAATCCCGGACATCTCATTTAAAATATCAAAATTTCTATGTCTCATCGAAATATTTACAAGCCGGTAATAGGGCGGGTAATTAAAGATCTTCCTTTCAGACATCTGTATTTCATAAAATGAACTGAAATCCTGGGTAATTACATTACTGATCACTACATTTTCCGGATCTGATGTCTGAATAATGACAATCCCCCTCTGATGCCTTCTTCCTGCCCTGCCTGCGACCTGCGATAGCAACTGGTAGCTTCTTTCATAAGCCCTGAAGTCGGGATAATTTAAAAGGTTGTCTGCATTTAAAATGCCAACCAGACCTACATTATCAAAATCCAGACCTTTTGATATAATCTGAGTACCGACCAGAACATCTGTCTTCCTTTCCTCAAAATCAAGAATTATTTTCTCATACTGTTTTTTTGAATGTGCTGTATCAAGATCAAATCGTATCACATTTATCCCTGGGAAAAATATGTTTAGTTCTTCTACTATTTTTTCTGTTCCAAATCCTCGTGTCCTGAGTGTCGGTTCATTGCATTCGGTGCACGCATCGGGCGTCTTTAGTGAAAATCCGCAATAATGACATATCAGTCGATTTTTTTGTTTATGGTATACCAGGCTTACATCGCACTTTTTGCAATGAGGAATCCATCCGCATGACTGGCATTCAAGATAAGGGCTAAATCCCCGTCGGTTCTGAAATAAAATTGCCTGTTGTTTTTTATCTAAAGTCCTGTTTAATTCTTCCAACAAGTAATCCGAAAAATGAGATTTCATAAGTTTTTTCCGGTATTGCTCCCTTATGTTGACTACCTTTATTTCCGGAAGTTCTATTTTGCTGTACCTCTCATTTAGTTTCACAAGTCTGTATTTACCTTCAAGTGCGTTGTAATAGCTTTCAAATGAAGGTGTTGCTGTACCAAGTACAACACTGGCATGATGAATTGATGCCAGGACAATTGCTGCATCCCTTGCATGATAACGAGGAGCCGGTTCTGTTTGCTTATAGGAATTTTCATGCTCTTCATCGACAATTATCAATCCAAGGTTACTGAAGGGAAGGAAAATGGCAGAGCGGGCTCCAAGAATAATTCGGATGGTGCGATCTTCAGGATTTCTGACCAGATTAAACCAGGTTTCAACTCTTTCTGCATCACTATACCTCGAATGATAAACACCTGTCTGGTTACCGAAAACCGATCTCAACCGCTTGACAATCTGGGCCGTGAGAACAATTTCTGGCAATAGATAAAGAACCTGTTTCCCTTGTTTAATCTGATCACGGATCAAATGGAAATAGATTTCAGTCTTCCCACTTGATGTAATTCCATGTAATAAAACAACCTTGCCTTCACTGAAAGACTGATTGATCCCATCTAATACATCCTGCTGAACAGAAGTCATTGCTCTGGGTTCCGATAATACAAGATTACTTGATTCAAGTCTTGAAATTTCTTTTTTATTAATTAAGAGTATTTTTTTATTCAGCAGGGATCGTAAAACATTTTCACTGAATCCGGGAAAATTTTGTACTACCTTTCTGCTAATACCTGTACTTTTATCGTCGGGTGATTTTAGTTCCCGGACATATGTCTGCAAAAACTTGTATTGTTTTGGTGCCCTGTTTAAGGAATTCAGTAAATCATTCATTTTTTTTTCATTACTGAATTCCTGGTTCAGGCTGATATACATTTCTGTCTTTGGCTGGTATTTTTCACTTACTTGCTCTTCAGATGATACCAATCCTTTTTGAATTAATAGGTTTACCCATTTTCCCGGATGTTTGATATTAGTGTGGACTTGTAAATCCTTAAGGCTTGTTCCTTTTTCGCCGGATAGTACAGAAAGTATTTTGTTTTCTTCATCAGACAGCAGCATATCTTTTTCCGGTATTTTGACAAGATAAAATTTTGTGGTGCTTTCTGGTTTTAATCCGGAAGGTAATGCCGCTTTCATCACTTCGCCCGGTGTACATAGATAGTATTCGGAAATCCATTCCCAAAATTCAAGCTGGTAAGGATTCACTATCGGGAAAGGATCTAAGAGTGATTCAATATCCCTGATTTTAAATCCATCAGGAGGAGATTGGTGTAATTTTCTGACTATACCTGAATAAAATTTTTTTGATCCGAATGGAACGATAACCCTCATGCCTGGTATTATATTCTCCCTCATGCTCTGTGGTACTCTATAAGTGTACATCCCGGCAGCAGCTAGAGGAAGAATAATATCGGCATAAATATCCTGAATCGCCATTTAATCCGGAGAATTGATCACCTGGCAATTTAATGAATTATTAACTAACATTTTCAGACCGACAGGATTTCGGCAATTTGCATTTTTTCCAAATCGACCTGTTTGTTCATTTTAACCGCTTTATTAAAGGTGCAATGTGCTATTTTCCCGTTAACCATCCCAACCATCAGACTTTTCTGGTCATCCAGAAGTGCCTGCACGGCTGCATATCCGAAAAGGCTTGCGGTAACTCTGTCGTAAGCAGATGGCGTTCCACCTCTCTGGATATGCCCAAGAACTGTAACCCTAACGTCATATTCTTTAAAATCGTCCTGGACTGTTTTGGCTATAGCAAAAGCACCACCCGATTCATCACCTTCAGAGACAACGATGATGTTACTGGATTTTTTCCGTTTAAATCCTTTTTCAAGAAAATCTTTAAGTTGCTCAACCTGGCCTTTTATTTCCGGGATTAATATTGCCTCGGCTCCGCATGCTATTCCTGCACGGATGGCAATAAAGCCTGCATCGCGCCCCATAACTTCAACAAAAAACAACCTGTTATGAGAGCTCGCTGTATCCCTGATCTTATCAATAGCTTCAACAAC
>CAZEKO010000081.1:3582-8414 GCA_964512775.1 uncultured Bacteroides sp.
ATATCACTGACACTGAAAGCTTTAAGTTCCTTAAAATACCCGTTTATTAGTCCTTCATAACCGTGCCGGATACCTATTACAGTGAGTCCGTTATAAATAGCCGTCCTTGTTACAGCTCTTATTGCAGCGTTCATTCCGGGGGAATCCCCTCCAGAGGTAAATACTCCAATTTTTTTAATTTTTACCATAGCATTTACGAAATATTTATTAATCAATAAACTTTCACAGATGTCCTTATGATTGACTAAAATTATGAATTATTTTAGTCGATCATTCACCACCGACCTGATTTTTTTAAGTAACCATTGAGGTGTTGAGGTGGCGCCGCAAATTCCTATAGATGTAGATTTATCAAAAGGGACACTGTTAATGTCATTAATATCGGTAATAAAATATGATGCCGGATTAATCGACTTACAAATGTCAAATAACATTTTACCATTTGAACTTTCCCTGCTGCTTACGAACAGAACAATTTCATGATTCCTGGCAAAATCTTCAATTCCTGCCTCTCTGTGTGAAACATGTTTGCATATGCTGTTATTCACCTTTATCAGGCTTCCCGGATCATTACCTGAATTACGAACTTTCTCAACCATTCCAGCAATTAATCTTTCATACTCCTCCTGATTCATTGTGGTCTGGGAATACAAGTAAATTGGCTTATTTAAAAATGTTTCATCCAGGTCCATTAAATTTCTGATCACTTTTGCTTTCCCTTCGGTTTGTCCTACAAGTGCTCTGACTTCGGGGTGATCATGTTTCCCAAATATAAGCTGAGTCCCTCCTTTTAACCTGGACTCCTGATAATCTTCCCTTATATGTGCCTGCAGCTTTGATACAATCGGACAGGTGGCGTTAATTATTTCAATCTGGTTTTTCTTTGCTAACTTAAATATTTCAGGAGGTTCCCCATGTGCCCTGATCAGGACTTTAACATTCCGGAGTTTCTTAAATTCATTGTAATCAATTACTTGTAAACCAAGAGCCTTCAATCGATCCAGTTCAGGATTATTGTGCACAATCTTACCAAGACAGAACAGTTTACCCGAAATCTTTAATTCCTTTTCAGCCAGTTTTACTGCTCTCTGAACTCCGGAACAGAAACCTGATCCCTCATCAATTTCAACAATTGTGCTCATTGTTCATGTAAATACCGAATTTATCAATCAACAGACCCCTGAACCAGGCCATCTGATCATCAACACTCATAAAACTGTTATCCAAAACATGTGCATCTACCGGTTGAACAAGGGGGCTGATTTCCCGGCTGGAATCCTGGTGATCCCTGTCTGTGATGTTTTGTTCTACATCCTGGAGCTTTATTTCAACACCTTTTTGTTTAAGTTCATCATATCTCCGCTTTGCCCTTATTTCTTCATTTGCGGTTAAAAAGATTTTAATATCTGCATCCGGAAAAACTACTGAACCAATATCCCTCCCATCCATTACCACACTCCTGTTTTTGGCCATTTCTCTCTGAAGAGCCACCATCTTTTCTCTGACAATACCTATCTTACTTACCGGACTCACAAAACTTGAAACTTTAATATTTCGGATTTCTTCCTCAACATTTTTACCATTCAGAAAAGTTTCAGATTTCATTAAAGTATTGTTAAACCTGAAATCAATTTTAATATTGTCCAGGTTACTCTCAAGCTCCGGAATATCAATATTTTCACCTTTAATCAAATCTTTTTCAAGGCAAAATAGTGTCACCGCACGGTACATAGCCCCGCTATCAATATATGTAATGCCAAGTTCTTTCGCAATAGCTTTTGCAAAAGTGCTTTTACCACCCGATGAATGCCCATCTATGGCAATAATTATATTGTCCGGAATTTTTACTTCAGCCATAATAATTCTTGTTACTTATTTCCTCTGTAAAATGCCGAAAAATCAGTGCTTAAAGAAAAATGATTGGAAGCACCTGCAAGATGGTATGAAGCCCTACCATATGAAAGATTGAATTTTGATATTTTGATACCAAAACCCCATGAAAAACCAACCATTGCGACCTTTGATTCAATTTTCATTTCGCTCCTTCGCTGATAATTATATCCTCCTCTGAGATAAAAACCTTTTAATGGTGAGAATTCAACCCCAAAAATCATATGCCGCATAACTTTATCAGCAAATTCTTCTATTTTGCTATTACCAGCAGGTTCACCAGTGACCGCATCTATTTCCTGATAAGTATCATCATCCGTCTTTCTGTAAGTCAGATCCAACTTTTGCAAATCGTGTGCAACTATTGAGAATCTGAATGGGGCATGTCTGAGTTTCTGGGAAACTCCAATCTCTATTTCAAATGGCAATTTTTCCCGATGTTGTTCATAGTATGGCTTAATCTGAAATCCAATATTCCTCATAACCAGTGCACTGGCAAACAACTTATCCCTGCTGGTATATGTTACTCCAACATCCGCTGCAATACCAAAGGAATTATATTTCTCCAAAGATGAATAAACAGGCTTCAGATTTACTCCAACATGAAACATACTGTCAATTGTCCTTGACAGCATCAGGTTTAAAGCTATTTCCGAAGCAGTGAAGGTGCCGGTTCGATTGCCAAGTTCATCTGCACCAATGAATTTACCATAGTTAATATAATGTATACCTGCAGCAACATTGCCAATTTTATCAATTGTGCTGGCATAGGAAACATACCCATAATTCACATCTGTGAAATAATTTACATAATTCAAAACCATATGATTCCGCATTCCTTCATTCAGCAAAGAAGGATTACAGAATGGAAGATTCAGGTCATCATCCCAAACCGAATTTACTTTTCCGCCCATAGATGCAACCCTTGCCGAATTGGTGAGATCCAGAAACTCATAGGTATTTCTGCCTCCAAGTTGTGGATAAGCATTGAAAGTAATCAGGCTGATGCACAAAAGTATTGATACTATTCTCATGGAGAATCGGACCCGGTATTACAAACAAATACCGGATTTATTTGAAAAACGAATTTAATGATTTATTATTTCATTTTTTTCAACTGTGATAGCAACAAACCAGCCAGAACTACAGCAATCCCCGTCACTTTTCGAAATGTCATCTCTTCATTCAGGATGTAATATGAAAATACCGCTGTTAATACCGGAATAATATTGGTGAAAATATTTGCTTTTGAAGCGCCGAGATTCTTAATGCTGTAGTTATACAGTATAAATGCCAGAGATGATCCGAAAATTGCCAGGCAGAACAGTGAAATTAGCGCCCGGTTAGTGATATCAACAGAAACCAGTGAATCATACTCAAAAACAGCCACCAGAGGAAAAAATAAAACAACCCCCAGAATATTCTGATATGTTACAAGACTATAAGGATTATACCGTACTACAAGTTTTCGCACCATGAGTGTATATCCGACTGCACTAATGACTGCAAGGAATAAAAACATGATACCTGTCGGATTTGCATTGAAGGTAAAACCCCTGTTTAATACCACTATTAAAATTCCCGCAAATGATATGATGATACCGGATATATTTAACAGCGATAATTTTTCTTTGAAGAAAATATAAGCCCCTACCGGAACAAAAAGTGGTATCGTACCAATGATAGCGGCCGCCAGGGTAGAACTGATCATTGTCAGCCCCAGACTTTCACCTATAAAATACAGGAAAGGTTCAAAAACAGACAAAAGAATAATCCATTTAAAGTCCCTGCGTTCAATCTTCTGCAATTGCCGGATAAACAATGCTCCGGTTAAAAGAATGACACATGAAATTATAAGCCTTAGAAAGACAATTGAAAATGGTGGAAATACTTCATTGGCAATCTTAAACCATATGAATGTCATACTCCAGAAAATCATTGCCAGAACTACGCTGATATAAGTTTTGGTGGAGTCAGTAACTTTCATTTCTCATTTATCAAGTTATCCAATCCGTGCAGAATCAAATTGGTGGGTATAATTATTAAACAAAGATTAAAAAATTTCACTGATCTTTTAAACCTATGTTGATATTAAACATCAAAATGATATAAAACATAATAACTAATGATATGAAAACAATAAAATTTTTCTACATGATATCATTAATTTTTACAGGTCTGTTCTTGTTTGTTACCTGTGAGAGGAATGATGAAAAGATTACCAGTCAGGATATTGAAATGGCTGATGATGATGCAGTTATTACCCTTATGTTTGACCAAGCCTTTACCGAAACAGACATGGCCCTTGAACAATTGGAATATAACTGGAAGCATCCATCGGGACTGAAATCAGTTCTTGATACCTGTCCAATAATTTATGTCGACCACAACGACTCCACTTACTGGCCCAAAACAGTGACTATCAATTTCGGATCTGAAGGTTGTGAGGGGCCCTTTGGTAATATCAGAAAAGGTGTGATCACTATAATTGTTACCGACAGGTATATAAAACAAGGTTCTGTCAGGACAGTTACATTTAATGATTTTTATGTTAACGATTTTAAAATTGAAGGAACTAAAACGGTAACCAACGAAGGTCGAAATGATGATGGCTTCATGTATTTTACCGTAGAGCTTACCGGTGGGAAAGTCATTACGCCAGCGGGAAAGGAAATCACACATGAATTCAACAGAACACGCACCTGGATCGAAGGTGAGCTAACCAAGCGCTGGAGATGGGATGATGTATACTTAATCGAAGGGGAATCAACCGGTGTGAACCGCTTCGGTAAAACCTACACCAGAACTATCACCTCTCCACTTATGGTAGCCACGGCATGCCGATGGATCATGTCTGGAACAATTGAAATACAACCAGAAGATCGTTCGCTTATTTTACTGAATTTTGGTAATGGTGAGTGTGATGATGTTGCAACAATTAC
>CAZEKO010000082.1:0-8371 GCA_964512775.1 uncultured Bacteroides sp.
GACTGAGTTTATTCTTTTTCTGTTCGAAGAGAAGAGGAGGATTATGCCCGGCGTTAATGAATTCAAGTAAGTGGTTTTCAATGTTATATTTTGCGATAAACAGTGTGATGAATTTTTCTCCATTAGCACTACTGTTGACTCGTTCATTAAGTTCTTCGACGAGTTTTTCAAGAACTACCGGGCCCTTGAACAGAGCGCGTAAATTTGCCTGAAAATTGGACATAAGTATTGCAGCGGACATACCTTTTCCTGACACATCAGCAATGCAAAATCCAAATTCCTGATCGTTCAGCCACATGCAATCATAATAATCGCCGCCAACCTCATAATGGGGATGGTAAAAAACAGTTATCCGGAATGAATCGTGCCTGGGAAGTTTATCCTGGCTTGGCACCAGCATATTCTGCATTTTGGATGCAAGCTCAAGCTCTTTTTTCATTGCTTCCTGACGCAGACTTTCATTGAAAAGCCTGATATTTTCGATTGCAACAATAATAATATTTGATATCGTCTGGATAAAATGCAGATGTTTTATTACCGGGCTTACACCTTCACCTTCTTCAATATCTCCTATCAGCACAAATGCAAGAGGCTTATCCTGGGTAATAACAGGGATAATTATATCAAAATCTTTAAGAGATTCATTACGGTAGGTTGTCAGGAATGTAATCTCTTTTACATGGATCAGATCGCGTTCAATATCGACACCAAGAATTTCTTCTTCTTTTGTACCTGATGTCAAAATCCTCTCCCACGTTTCGTTCAATTTATAAATAACTATTTTACCAATTTTCAATTCATCCTGCAACATGCCCCTGTATCTATCAAGCAACCCATCAATGGACAGGTTGGCATTAATAGCCTGTGTTATTTCCAACAGTGCATTAAGCTTGAATGAAAGGAGTTTTAATCTTTGTAAAGATGATTCTTTTGCCATCTCAGGATCTGATTTCCTCACCTATAAAAGTAAGGTTTTTTGGGTAGAAATTATCCTTTTACCCTTTCATAATATTCTCCGGTACGGGTATCAATTCTTATTTTTTCTCCGGCATTTACAAAAAGTGGGACATTAATAGTAGAACCCGTTTCCAGTTTTGCAGGTTTAAGAGCAGTAGATGATGAGGTATCTCCTTTAACGCCGGGTTCAGCATAGATGACCTTAAGCACCACAAAGGGGGGAAGTTCACAGGAAATAGGGGTTTCAGTATCGGCATGAACAACTATTTCAACTTCCTGGCCTTCCTTCATCAAATGAGGATATTCAATCAGCTTTTCTTCAAGTGATATCTGTTCAAATGTCTCACGATGCATAAAATGATAACCTGTTTCATCTGAATATAAATACTGATAAGGCCTTCTTTCAACTCTGACCGTGTTAATTTTAACGCCAGAATTGAATGTGTTTTCGATGACCCTTCCGGTAGCAAGGTTTTTCATTTTGGTTCTTACAAAAGCCGGACCTTTTCCGGGTTTCACATGCTGGAACTGAACGATTGTATAAAGGCCATTATTGAACTCAATACATAACCCATTCCTTATATCTGCTGTAGTTGCCATACTTTTAAATAATAAAAATAGCAAAATAACTAATATTTCAGGTTAATATATTCGATAAGATCGGATTTTATTGATCCTATAAAGAGGTCAAACTTGACCCGGATGGGGACATGGTTAGGATCATCGGAGAGCCAGATTGTCATTTCATCCTTTGGAGTTGGCGATATATTCCCGTTTTCTGCATCTTTTTTGGGATCTACCATTTCAGGTATCAGTTTAATGCAATTAAATTTCCCGATTTTTGAATCAATTGTTTCTTTCCCCATATAATGCAACCTGAATGTGATAAGTTCATCATCAAAGAACAAATCGATTGTAATTATATCTCCTTTAATAAGATTGTCAAAATCATAATTTCTGATAAAATAAAATGCGGTGATAACATCACGGACGACGGAAGACATTTTTATTTCACCCTTGTTGGCACTGAAGATGGAATTGTTTTTATGGTCGTAAGTGTCAATATTTTTCTTTTTATACTTTCCTTCCCTGATATCCCGGATAGCCATTAAAGGCAATATATTCACACTATCAAAATAACTTTCAAATGTGTCTTTTACCTTGTAAATTTTGTCAGGCAGTCCGATTGATTTTGCTACCAATTTTGAATATAATACCTGTTCATTTTTATGAATTGTCCGGGTTAGATTTATAGTGGCAACTCCAGCATTAATAGGACCGAAGTAAACAATATATTTCAGTTCTTCTCCTGGTTTGAAGTTATTCTGTCCGGCGACCAGGCTGGTAAACAAAACAATTAAAGCTAGTGATGAAAAAAATAGTTTCATACATTATTGTAAAGGAAGTATATTCTTCCTTGGAATGGTTGCAATAAAATCCTTCAGGTAAAATGGTTCAAAATATGCGATGTCTTCAAATTGCCCATTCTGAAAAGCTTTGTCTGCAAGTTTTGCTATCCAGGATGAAGAAGGTTCTATACCTTCAATAAATCTGGCATTAGGATGGCGGATTACATCTTTACATTTCTCAGAACCATTTCCAAAAAACCATATTTCTTTTTTCTTGAGAATGTCTGAAAAAATTCCCGGGTGAATAATTTCAGCTGAAATTTCTTTATAAAGATTATTTGCTGGTGTATAAAGGGCTGTAAATACTTCCATGCGCCGGGCATCAATCATAGGACATAAGAGAGTATTTTTGCCTGACCGGATAGCTGGAAATTTTTGGGTGACACCAAAAGCCATTGCCTGTAAAGTTGGTATCCCGATTAGTTTTATTCCGGCACCATAAGCGATTCCTTTCGCTGCAGAAACACCTATCCTCAACCCGGTATATGATCCTGGTCCTTTACTGACTGCTACTGCATCAAGATTTGAAAAGTCAATTTGAAGTTGAGCAAGCAATTCGCTTATGAAAACTGTCAGGAGAGAAGCATGGGATTTCTCATCCCGGCTTTCTTTAATTCCAAGTATTGTGCCCTTCCTGGCAATTGATACAGAACAAATATTTGTAGACGATTCAATATTAAGTATCAACGCCATATTTTATTCAGTGGTTTCTTTTTTCTTTTTCTTGTCTTTAGCGAAAAGATCTTCTTTTTTTACGATCTCGACAGGATCACCATCTTCAAGTTTTTTTGTAATTGCAGCATAAGGTGAAGTAATAATTTCATCGCCTGGTTCAATTCCTTCCAGGACTTCGATATAGGTATTGTCCTGAATTCCTGTTTTAACTTCCCGCAATACAGCTTTTCCATCTTTTACTATAAAGACAACTTCCCGGGTCTCTTCATCGTCGGATTCCTGGGATTCCTGATCCTGGCTGGAAACTTCGGTGAATCCTGTTTCTTCGTTTTTATTTTCAGATTTAGCTGCCATTGCAGAATCGGCCCTGGTAGTTACAGCCTGGATTGGTACTGTCAGGATATCGTTCTTTGTATCTGTCTGGATATCAACGTTGGCGGACATGCCGGGCCTGAATGGATTTAAATATCCCTGATCAAAAAGATGCTTGTATGATGATTGAAGTAAAAAGACTTTAACATCAAAATTGGTAACCTGGTCGGTGGCCAGTCCTGCAGTATTTGCAGAATTAGCTATTTCAGTTACAATACCCTTGAATTTTTCTCCAAGGAAAGCATCCACTTCAATTATTGCTGTGTCATTCATTGCAACACGCACGATATCATTTTCGTTTACTTCAACTTTGACCTCCATGCGATTTAAATCTGCAATTCTCATTAATTCAGTTCCGGTCATAAGAGAAGTACCTACAACTCTTTCTCCAAGTTCAACATTCAGCATGGAGACAGTGCCTGTCATTGGGGCATAAATGTTAGTTTTGATAAGTTGCTCCTGTGCTTCATTCAGAGAGGCTTCTGCACTCTTGACAGAATATTTTGCAGATTCCAGTTCGGCCAAAGCTACCTTATATGAGGCCATGGCATTTTCATATTCAGATTCAGAAATGGCTTTTTGTTCCCACAGTGTTTTATTACGGTTATATGATAATTCGCTCTGGATGAACTGAGCTTCAGCCTGTGCAAGTCTCGACTTAGCTGAATTCAATGCGGCTTCAGTACGATCACGACCGGAAACATAAGTATCGGGTTTGATTTTTACCAGCAGCTTCCCTTTCTCTACATGATCACCTTCAAGTACGTTCAGTTCAACAATTTCACCTGATACCTCAGGACTTAATTTGACTTCAATTTCAGGCTGTACTTTGCCATTGGCAGTAGTGGTTTCAATTATTCTTCTTTTTTCAGCCTTTTCAATTGCAACCTTAACAACTTCTTCCTTTCCAAACCATCCGACTTTTTTACCGACTATTGCCAGGATTACAAAAACAACAGCAAGAATAATAACATACCTAAGAATTTTCTTTGATTTCATTTGTCTGATAATTAATTTAAAGTGTTAATGGGATACCTCTGTAAAAGTCCAGAATTTTCATTTTAAAAATGTAATCATATTTTGCCTGAAGAAGGTCGGATTGGGTTTGTGTAAGCCGGTTTTTTTCAGCATTGTAATCGACCGTATTTACCAGACCTACCTCAAATTTTTGTTCAGTGTACATAAATGATTCTTCCATCGATACAAGGGCCTGCTGGGTTGCCAGGTATTTTTTCCTTGCTGCTATAGCATCTGCATAGGACTGTTGGATTGCTTTATATAGATTATTCCGTGATGTTTCAAGCAGGAGCTGAGAGTTCATAACAGTAAGCTTTGCATTACTTATGTTAGTACTTGCCATCCAGCCGTTGAAAATTGGAATACGCATTCCAACAGACAGGGTAGTGCTCTGGTTATCCTGCATCTGTTTTGAAAACGAATAAGGTAGATCAAATTGACCGGTTGAAGGATTAAATTGTTTCCTGTTATCTGAATATCCTGTACCGTATGATCCGCTGAGGTATAGGCTTGGACTTCTTGCTCCTTTCGCAATTCCAAGGTTTCTTTCCGAACTGGAAAGCTGGTATTCGGCACTTTTAATCTGAGGCAGCAAATTATTTGCTTCATTAAATACTGAATTTACTGTCAGCATAATTTCCTGATCAGCAATATCACCAAATTCAGGAATTTCAATAGTAAAATCTCCGACTGAGTCCAGATCAAGTAATTGGGTAAGTGTCAGATATGAAATGTCAAGCTGATTGGCTGCATTGATCACGTTTAATTCTTCAGAGGCTGCCTGTGCTTCAATTTCAAGAAGGGCACCCCTGGCCAGACTGCCGGCATCCACAAGCTTGCTGGTCCTGTTAACCTGCATCTGGGTGATTTCCAGCTGATTTTTGGCAACTCCCAGTAACTCTGAGTTAAAGAGAATCTGAAGATAACCTGCTGCAATAGCGAGAGAAATATCATTTTTTAATTTTTCAAGATCCTGAAGGCTTGCAAGTAAATTAAATTCGTTCTGTTTTATAGTATTTAACTGTTGCAATCCACTGAAAAGATTTACAGAACTACTGATATTCGCATTTGTTGACATTATCCTCTCGTCTTCTGTAAATTCATAGGTGGTCTCATCAAGAGCCCTTCCCCATGAAAAACCATGTGCTGCACCTGCATTCAGGTCAGGAGCAAGATTAATTTTTGATTGAAGAAGTACATTCGAATTATACCGTGTGTTCAAAACCTGTTGTTTGATCTGGAGGTTATTTTCAAAAGCATAATGAATACAGTCTTCAAGTTTCCAAACCTTCTGTGCTGATAAAATATTATTTAGACTTAAAGAAAAAATGGCTGCAAGAAAAACGAAATGTTTTATTTGTTCCATATTTTTATGATACTTTAAAAAATAAAGTTTCAAAGATAACGATTAAAGAAATTAAATATTCAACAGTAGTAGTAATATTCTCAATATTATGAACCTTACCAGCAGAATTATTGAATTTAAAGAACTGGGGAAAGTTACCCTTCGTAAAAGTCCGAATGCTAAAAAAATATCGATTTCAGTACGGCCATTTGAAGTAATCAGGGTAACTATACCAGTTTACGTTAGCTTTAAAAGGGCTGAAAGATTTATTGAGGAAAAGGAATCCTGGTTGCGCAGGACTCTAGCAAAAATTAGAAATGCAGAAGAATCTTTGACAATTTTTGATTTTGAAACTAATTTTCATACAAAGGACCATTCTCTAAAGATTATTAAAACTGCAAATGGGAAACCGCAGGTTAAACTGCATGAGGGAAAGATTTTAGTATTATGCCCGGATGACAGGGATATTAAAGAAAAAGAAATCCAGCAGTTGATCAGGCGGGGGATCGAAGCTGCCTGGAGGAAAGAAGCTAAAAAATATTTTCCTGTCAGGCTTGGAGAACTGGCAAGATTATATGGATTTGAATTCAGGAAAATTTCTATTAAAAATAACAGGTCACGATGGGGAAGCTGCTCGGGAAGTAATAATATTAATCTAAGCCTTCATATAATGCGTCTTCCAGGTCATCTTTCAGATTATGTCATGCTTCATGAATTGGTTCATACAGTGCATAAAAATCACAGTAAAAGTTTCTGGAAACACCTCGATACAATTACAGGTAACGCAAAAGCTTTGGACAGGGAATTAAAAAAATACAGAATTGAGATATATTGATCCTATTAACCATGAATCTCCCTGACAAGTATTTTGTCGAGAGAGTCAACGTATTGTTGAGCTTTTTTCCGGCCGAAGATGTTAGTAAATTCCATCAGGATAAAATCTTTAATTTCAGTCAGCCAGTCGAGATATGACAGGGCTGATATCAAACCCTTTTCCTTCTTATCCATGTACCGCTTAAGAATATTTACTTTAGAATGATATGCAAGATATGCCTTAATTGAATTAAGAAGCTCGTCATCCAGATAGTTCTCCACGTATTTCAATTCACTTGGAATAACCTCATAGGTAGTCTCATAAAAATTACTGAAAGAATAATTCCAGCCGATATAATGAATAAAATAATTGGAAATATTAAAAATCCTTTTCTCTTCATTATTATCTACGGTATTATGAAAGATCTTGTTAAGATTTTCCCTGTAATCTCTTTTAATGCTTTCATCAAGAAGATCTGTTATTTCAGTGATATGTTTTTCATATTCACCAGAAAAATCATTCAGGGTAAAATTCCTGTTTTCAAAAGGTTTCATTAGAACAATGATCCTTTTAATCACTTCGATTTCATCTGCCAGTAAGGGATATAACGGGAAGATCTTGTTAGTATAAATTTTATCGATCTGTTTTTCATTGAAATATCCATCCAGGATCAGACTGTTAAGTTCTCTGTCTTTTTTAGTGATCTGGTTTATTTCACTTTCATAAATCCCAAATTGTTCATAGATACGGCTTTTAATCTGTGCTTTTTTAGCGTCAACAATTATTTGGACATACAGAGGATAAAAATATTCCTTTTTGTAATCCTTTGGTTTGGCACGCTCGTTCAGATAATGTTTAACAGTAATTTTCAATCGAAGATTTTATTTTAAAAGATACAATTTTATGTAAAATTAACAAAAAGTGTTAAACCAATATTACTTTGCTGGCATTTATAAAATTACTGAATTATACTTGAATTTTATCAAGCCTTGTAATGCCAGCCTTTTTGGCCATTGAAATCGCCAATGAAAATTCATACTGTGTTATTGGACGGTTGAAGAGTGGATTTTCATGAGCCTTACCGCAGGGCCTGTACTGGGGCATGATATTTACATAGGTGTTCTTCGATATATATTCAGCTATAAATTCCATGATTTGTTCAGTTCCTGCAAAGTTCTCCGGCATCACAAGATGCCTGACCAGCAAACCCCTGATGGCAATACCCATGTGATCTAATATAAGATCACCAACCTGTCGATGCATTTCTTTTAAGGCATTCCGCGTGATTTCAGGGTAATCAGGAGCATCACAGGTTAATTTCGAGAATTCGCTATTCCAGAACTTAAAATCCGGCATATAAATATCAATTATTCCGTCCAGCATTTGAAGTGTGACAACCGTATCATATCCACTGCTATTATATACAAGAGGAACATTCAGGCCATCATCGACAGCTATTAAAAGAGCTGATAAAATTTGAGGGACAACATGGGAAGGAGTTACAAAGTTAATATTGTGACAGCCCAATGACTGGAGGCTAAGCATCATATCTGCAAGGATTCTGTCTGTTACCTTGTTGCCGCAAGACTGGTGAGAAATATCGTAGTTCTGGCAAAAATTACACAGGAGGTTGCAATTAGTAAAGAATATTGTTCCGGAACCATGACGACCGACAAGTGGGGATTCTTCGCCGAAATGAGGTGCATAACTTGAAACGACTGCATATTCTCCAGTTTTGCAGATTCCTGTTTCTCCTGATAGACGGTCAACCTGGCAATTTCG
>CAZEKO010000083.1:0-1882 GCA_964512775.1 uncultured Bacteroides sp.
CTGAAGAGAAACCACAGGAAGTGGAAGTATTAACTGCAGAACCAGCAGCTGATGTATCGCAACAGAAATCTGAAACGACTGCCACAGCTTCTATATTAGAACAATTTGACTGGGAAAGCTATCAAACCGATGATACTGTATATACTGAAGATGAGCGGAAAAAATATACAACAATGTATGATGAGACCCTTTCCACTATTGCTGTGAATGAGGTTGTTGATGGCAATGTGATTGGGATGAATAAAAGGGAAGTTGTTATCAATATTGGCTATAAATCTGAGGGTGTTGTAAGCCTTAATGAGTTCAGATACAATCCGGACCTGAAAATTGGCGACACGGTTGAGGTATATGTTGAAAGTCAGGAAGATAAAAAAGGGCAACTTGTTTTATCACATAAGAAAGCACGGGCGCTTCGTTCATGGGACCGGGTAAATGAATCGCTTGAAAAAGATGAAATAATTAAAGGTTATATTAAATGTCGTACTAAAGGAGGAATGATTGTCGATGTATTTGGTATTGAGGCTTTTCTCCCTGGTTCTCAGATAGATGTTAAACCAATCAGGGATTATGATGCATATGTGGGAAAGACGATGGAATTCAAAGTAGTAAAAATTAACCATGAATTTAAAAATGTAGTCGTTTCTCATAAAGCATTGATTGAGGCTGAACTTGAACTCCAGAAAACCGAAATCATTTCTAAACTCGAAAAAGGCCAGGTCCTCGAAGGGACCGTCAAAAATATCACCAGCTATGGAGTCTTTATTGACCTTGGCGGTGTGGATGGATTAATCCATATTACTGATCTTTCATGGGGCAGGGTTAATCATCCTGAAGAAATTGTTCAGTTGGATCAGAAACTGAATGTTGTAATACTTGATTTCAATGATGACAAGAAAAGAATAGCACTGGGATTAAAGCAATTGACCCCTCATCCATGGGATTCGCTTGATGAAAATCTTAAGGTTGGAGACAAGGTAAAGGGAAAAGTTGTGGTTATGGCAGATTATGGTGCATTCGTTGAAATAGCCACTGGAGTCGAAGGACTTATTCATGTCTCTGAGATGTCCTGGTCACAGCATCTGCGCAGTGCACAAGAGTTTCTGAAAGTTGGAGATGAAGTGGAAGCAGTTATTCTCACTCTGGATAGGGAAGACAGAAAAATGTCACTGGGAATGAAGCAACTTAAACCAGATCCGTGGGAAAAAATTGAAGAAAAATATGCAACAGGCTCCAAACATAAAGCAAAAGTTCGTAACTTTACTAATTTCGGAGTGTTCGTTGAAATAGAAGAGGGTGTTGACGGGCTGATTCATATCTCAGATCTGTCATGGACTAAGAAAATCAAACATCCTGATGAATTTACTGCAATAGGCAATGAAATTGAAGTTGTTGTTCTGGAGATTGATAAGGAAAACAGGAGGTTGAGCCTCGGGCATAAGCAGCTCGAGGAAAATCCATGGGACGTGTTCGAAACAATCTTCACACTTGATTCGATTCATGAGGGAACAATAACTGATATCAGCGAAAAAGGTGCAATCGTTTCCCTTCCTTATGGAGTTGAAGGTTTTGTTTCACCCCGTCATCTGGTAAAGGAAGATGGAACAACTGCAAAGCTTGATGAGAAAATTAATTTCAAAGTCATAGAGTTTAATAAAGGAGCTAAAAAGATAGTTCTTTCCCATACCAGGGTTTATGAAGAAGTAAAGAAAAAAGGAGAAGAACCAAAACGTAAAAGCGAAGGAGCTGAATCCAAAAGAGGAACCAGGAAAATAAAAAGCAATCTTGAAAAAACCACGCTTGGTGATATCACTGATCTGGCAGCTCTGAAAACTGAGATGGAAAAGAATGAAAAAAAGGGAGTAAGCAAGGAGAAGGATAAAGA
>CAZEKO010000083.1:1982-4895 GCA_964512775.1 uncultured Bacteroides sp.
AGCAAAATGGAATTCAGGATCGAAAAATTTGAGAACTATACCCTGATCCAGGTGATGGAGGAGAAACTTGACACTCACATCGCACCAAACCTTAAATCTGAGTTGGTATTGGTTTCAGGTAACGGAGAAAAAAATATCATTCTGGATCTCGCCAATGTCAGGTATTGTGACTCTTCAGGACTTAGCGCAATACTTGTGGCAAACCGGCTTTGTAAAAACGCAAATGGAACCTTTGTACTGACCGGACTGAATGAGGCAGTAGAAAGGCTCATTACCATTTCTCAGCTGGATACTGTCCTGAATATTACTACTACAGTGGAAGAAGGAATTAAACTGATCAGGTGAACTGATTAGTCTAATAAAGTGTCTTTTTCTATAACAATATTAGGAAGTAGTTCGGCTTTACCGACGTCAGAAAGATTCCCAACCGCTCATTTGTTAAATGCAAATGAGCGGTTTTTTTTGATAGATTGTGGTGAGGGAACACAAATGCAGCTGAGAAAATTCAGAATACGTCTCGGCAAGATAAACCATATATTTATCAGCCATTTGCATGGTGATCATATCTTTGGCCTTTTTGGACTGATCTCCACTTTTAGCCTTATTGGAAGAACTTCAACGCTGCATGTTTTCGGACCTGACCTGATAGAAGAACTAATACTTGATCACCTGAAATTTTTTCAGAATGAGCTGTCTTTTGAAATAGCTATTCATAAATTTCAGCATCACCGACCAGCTCTTATTCACCAGGATGCAAATATCGAGGTATTAACAATACCTTTAAAACACCGGATTCCGACATGCGGATTTCTGTTCAGGGAAAAGCAGGTGCCCAGAAACATAAAAAAAGATATGGTGGAGAAATACCAGATACCGATCAGAGACATTGTAAAGATTAAAGAAGGAAAAGACTTTAAAACTGGAGATGGAAAAACTATTCCCAATTCTGAACTAACCCTGCCGCCATTTCGTACCCGCTCTTATGCATACTGCTCAGATACAGCCTATTCGGAAAAAATTATTGACCTTGTCAAATCTGTTGATATACTTTATTATGAAACCACCTTTCTGCATAAAGATGAAGATCTGGCAGCTGAAACCCTCCATTCAACTTCGAGACAGGCGGCGGAGATTGCTTTGAAAGCGGATGCCAGGAAACTCCTGATAGGACATTTTTCGTCCCGTTATAAAAATTACGATTCATTTGAAAAGGAAGCACAGGAGATTTTCCCGGAAACAATAGCTGTAAAAGATGGGGATGTCTTTTCAATCACACGTGTCAGGGAAAAAGGTATGTCTTAACATTCCGGAATTTCTTGACTCGATATTTGTTTTATACTTTTGCTTTTTCTGAATCCGCGTAGTGAAGTAAGGTTAAACATGGATGAAAAAATAATTATCCTTGATTTTGGATCTCAGTATACTCAACTGATTGCCAGGAAAATACGTGAATTGCACGTTTATTGTGAAATTTACCCATTTAATCGTTACCCTGCTTTGAATAAATCTGTCAAAGGCATTATTCTTTCAGGAAGTCCGTATTCCGTAAGGGATAAATCAGCACCTGTGCTGGATATTTCGAATATTAAAGGGAGATTTCCATTGCTTGGAATCTGCTATGGAGCACAGATGCTTGCCCATATAAGTGGAGGTGACGTAACGTACTCGAAAACAAGAGAATATGGAAGGGCAAAACTTAAGTATATTGACCGGTCAACCCCTCTTTTCAGGAACATTGATGAAAATACACAGGTATGGATGTCGCATGGTGACACAGTTATAAGATTACCTGAAAAATTCAGGATTATTGCTGGCACGCAGGATATCTCAATTGGGGCTTTTTCAGTTTTGGATGAACCCACGTTTGGGCTTCAGTTTCATCCAGAGGTTTATCATACAACTCAGGGAAAACAGATACTTGAGAACTTCGTCATTGGTGTCTGTGGTTGTTCCCAATCATGGACTCCTGATTCATTCATTGATTCCACAATAGTTGAACTAAAACAGAAAATAGGGAAGGACAGGGTGATTCTTGGTTTGTCAGGTGGTGTGGATTCATCAGTTGCGGCAATGTTATTGCACAAAGCAATAGGTAAGAGGCTGACTAACATTTTTGTTGATAATGGATTTCTCAGGAAGGATGAGTTTCCTAATGTGCTCAGCATTTATAAGAAACTTGGATTGAACGTGGTAGGGATTAACGCAGGTGATGAGTTTATATCTGCTCTGAAGGGTATTTACGATCCTGAAGAGAAAAGAAAGATTATTGGCAGATTATTTATTGAGATATTTGAGAATGCTGCAAGAAAAATAGAAGGTGTTAAATGGCTCGCTCAGGGGACAATCTACCCCGATGTTATTGAATCTGTCTCTGTTAATGGACCGTCAGCTAAGATCAAATCACATCACAATGTCGGTGGATTGCCTGACAGGATGAAACTTAAAGTAATTGAACCCTTAAGGCTTCTTTTTAAGGACGAGGTAAGGAAGGTCGGGGAGAGCCTTAAATTAGATATTTCAATACTGAGGCGTCATCCTTTTCCCGGACCCGGACTCGCAGTAAGAATTCTGGGCGAAATAACAAGGGAGAAAATAATAATGCTCCAGGAAGCAGATAATATTTTCATAAATGCATTAAATGAGGCAGGCCTTTATGATGAAATCTGGCAGGCTGGTGTAATCCTTTTACCGGTGCATACTGTCGGAGTCATGGGCGATGAACGTACATACGAAAATGTGGTAGCCCTCAGAGCAGTAACATCAACAGATGGGATGACCGCCGATTGGGCAAAATTACCATATGAGTTCCTTAGCAGCGTTTCAAATGACATTATTAACAGGGTTAAGGGCATAAACAGAGTTGTTCTGGATATCAGTTCTAAACCTCCCGCAACCATTGAGTGGGAATAAATT
>CAZEKO010000083.1:4995-8369 GCA_964512775.1 uncultured Bacteroides sp.
ATGTTTTTAATGAGAAGAAAAATAATCTATATTTTCCTGGTTTTGATTCTGACATTTCATGGAAGCATTAATGCACAGGTTCTTAGTGATGAGTCACTGAAATTCAGCCAGGTACTTAACTGGATCGATAAATATTATGTAGACAGCGTCAATAAGGCTGAACTTGTTGAAGTTGCCATAATTAAGATGTTACAGTCCCTTGATCCTCATTCCACATATTTGAATAAAGAAGAAGTGAAACAGATGAATGAACCATTGCAGGGGAATTTTGAAGGAATAGGGATTTCATTTAATATTCTCAATGATACCATTTTTGTGGTCAATCCTATCCCGGGTGGTCCCTCAGAGCAGGTAGGTATTATGTCCGGTGACCGCATAATCTTAATTGACGGGGAAAAGGTTGCAGGGACAGGTATTAAGAATGCAGATGTATTCAAACGTTTACGAGGGAAAAAGGGTACACAGGTAACGGTATCAATTCTGAGAAGATCAGTTAAAGACCTCATTGTTTTTACAATTACCCGTGATAAGATACCAATTTACAGTCTTGATGCATCCTACATGATAGACAACAGGATTGGATATATCAAGCTTAACCGGTTTTCCTTCACAACGATGGATGAATTTGAATCAGCTCTTCTGGAACTTAAAATGAGTGGAACAGAGGATCTTATCCTTGATTTAAGTGGTAATGGAGGTGGCTATCTGGAAGTAGCAGTGAAGCTGGCAGACCAGTTCCTGAATGAAGGGAAGCTAATAGTCTATACAGAAGGTGTAAAATATCCAAGACGTAATTATGTTTCGTCTTCCCGGGGAAATTTTGAAGAAGGAAGGGTAGTTATTATTATTGATGAAGGTTCAGCTTCAGCCAGTGAAATTGTAGCCGGGGCAATCCAGGAATGGGATCGTGGAATAATTGTTGGAAGGAGATCATTTGGTAAAGGTCTTGTACAGAATCCGATGCTTCTCATAGACAGTTCGATGGTCAGACTTACAATTGCCCGTTATTATACTCCTTCCGGGAGACTCATCCAGAAACCATATGATAAAGGTTATGATGAGTATTCCAATGATCTTATAAACAGATTTAATGATGGTGAATTAACCTCCAGCGACAGCATTGTTTTTGCGGAATCCCTTGAATATCACACTCTTATGTCAGAGAGAGTTGTATATGGGGGTGGAGGTATAATGCCCGATTATTTTGTTCCTCTGGATACCTCCTATCAAAGCGATTACTACCTGAAATTAATCAATCGAGGTATACTTAACTTATTCGTTCTTAACTATGTAGATGATAACAGGAAAAACCTGACTATAAGGTATCCGGAATTCAGAATTTTTAATGAGAAATTTGAAACATCAGATGATATCCTCAACCAGCTATCTGCTTATGCTGAAAGTAAGGGTTTAACACTTAATGCTTCGGATCTTTCCAGATCACAGGAACATATCAAAACTGTGATCAAGGCATATATTGCCCGTGACCTATGGAATACCAATGAATTTTACCAGGTTTATAATACAAAGAATGAGAGCTATCTCAAAGCCATTGAGGTTATAAAAGATGCCAGTAAGTACCAGGCAGCATTGCAGATTCTTAAGTAACCAATAAATTGATCAACAACTGGTTAGCTGATAATTATATTGAAATTCTGGGAGTTATAACCAGTCTGATTTATCTGTATTTTTCCGTAAAGCAGCATATCTGGCTCTGGCCATTTGGTATTATTTCATCTGCCTTTTTCATATATATATTTTATGTCAACCGATTTTATGCAGATATGTCGCTGCAGGGATATTATTTTCTGATTAGTATATATGGATGGTATCATTGGGCAAGAGGGATACGTCGGGTTGATTCTGATATACTACCGGTTACCAGAGTCCGGTTTTCAACAGCAATCATTCTTCTTATCATATTTATCCTGCTCTGGATATTAATTGCAATCCTGCTCATTCATTTGACAGATTCCGATGTTCCCTGGGGAGATGCTTTCATAACAGCCGGAAGTATTATTGCTACCTGGATGCTGGCGCGAAAAATACTTGAACATTGGATTATCTGGATTATTGTAGATGCGGTTTCGGTTGGAATGTACCTGTATAAAGATATGTACCCTACCGTATTTTTGTATTTTGTTTTTACTGTTATTGCAGTCGTTGGATTTTACAAATGGAAAAGTGATATGTAATACGCTATTTTTTTGGAGAGTTATATTTTTTTATATATTTGTTGAGCTAAAATCCCTTTTACATATTAATTTAGCTATTTAAAAGTATTCCACAGATGAGCTTTGATGTTAAAGAGTATTATTCTAAGCTGAATGGTGGAGACGTTATCCTTGCGTTTAAAGGCAGTATTACTACTGACCTTATTAATAATGTTTTGGAAGAAATTGAAACAAAACTTGAAAATGTGGATGAAGAAGGTAAAATAAGGAAAAAAGTGTACAACGTTCTTGTTGAAACCTTACAAAACCTTTACCATCATGTTGAAGAACTTCCCGAGGAATTGAAAACACGCGATAAATTCGAATCTAAATTTGGAATACTTGTCGTCGCAAAGGTTCAGGATTCTTATAAAATCACAACAGGGAATTTTGTTACCTCTGAAAAAATCAAATTCCTTAAGGACAGAATCGATAAAATCAATTCTCTTTCTAAGGATGAATTAAAAGATATGTACAAGTTTATTTTGAATCATCAGAAATTATCAGCTAAAGGTGGTGGAGGTCTTGGACTTGTAGATATTGCAAGGAAAACCGGAAATAAGCTTGAATATACTTTTCAGCATTATATAGATGATTTTTACTTTTTTAATCTGGATGTACTTATTACCTGAATTTATTTTTAATTTTAATTTTAATCGAAGATAGTATGGAACCAATTTCAATCGAAGGAACACCCAAAACTCCAACTGTTAAATTTGATGGAAGTAGCGGAATAATTGAAATAAAGGGAAGATCAATTCCCGAAAATTCTATTGAGTTTTATAAACCATTGGTTGACTGGCTTGAGGAATATGCAAAAAGTCCCTTGGAAAAGACCACTGTAAATGTTCAACTTGAATATTTTAATACCAGTTCGTCAAAATGTATACTGGATGTATTCAAGAAACTTGAAACTATCCATAAGTCCAAGCACGAGGTGATAATAAACTGGTACTATGAAGAGGATGATGAAGATATGCTTGAAGCAGGTGAGGATTATGAATCAATAATCCGCGTTCCCTTTAAAATGATTGAAATCGTTGAATAACAACTATCCTAAAATTCCATTATATACAAAAGAGCTGCTATGAAGCAGCTCTTTGTTTATTCCTTAATATACTATTCCACGGTTTTTCTCTTAAACCTGTCGCTAATTTGTTC
>CAZEKO010000084.1:0-8314 GCA_964512775.1 uncultured Bacteroides sp.
GAATGAACAGCCACCGCCTGTCCGGCAGCTGTATCCCATTCCATCGTCGGACCAAATCTGGGATAGATATCTGCACTTCCTTCTGCTACCAGGCAAAATTTTAGTGAACTGCCCTTTGAGATTACCTGTGTCTTGCCGTATCGTTTTTTAAGCATCTGGATGTATCTCTGAGTTTCAAAATTCACGTGTGACCTGCTTGAAACTATTGTATAATGAACTCTGTCTGTCCGGAAAGGCAGTTTCTCAGATAAACGAATTATCTGGGGCATATCGGCAGGTATGTCTGTTTTAAATCCGCTTGTACTCAGAAGATAAGCTCCCATATCTGATGATCCGTAATAAAGATGTCCGGAAGCAGGAGCGTAAACTACTCCTATTAAAGGAAGATTTTTGTTTATAAGAGCTGTATTAACCGTAAATTCTCCATTTCGCCTGAGGAACTCTTTTGTTCCGTCAAGAGGATCAATGAGCCAGAAAAATTCCCAGTTTTGCCGTATCGCATATTCATATTGTTTTCCTTCTTCACTGATCACCGGAATCTGCGTTTTTTCCAGATATGTCATTAGTACCTCATTTGCAGACTGGTCTGCAAGGGTCAGCGGGCTGAAATCCTTTTTTATTTTTATAATCAGGTGATCATTCCCATATACCTGCATGATTGTTTTTCCTGCAACGAAAGCAGACTGGATCGCCAGTAAAAGAAGATTATTAAGGTCAGAATTTGTCACAACCTGTTTTTAAAAGGAAGGAACGTCATAAAATCGGCATGATGAACAATATATGCTTCTGTTGACCGCTTTATAAGATTACCTTCATCTGCATGGGCAGCGATTATATGACAAACCTCTGGTGGGACACCTGCCTGTTCAGCCAGGGAAACTCCGCTGAAAGGATGCCTGAGATATTTTCCATATTTACTCTGGACTGGTTTTTCTCCTTCAAGTTCATACTCGAGCAATTTACCGACATCTGCCAGGATTGCACCGGCAATAAGGACATCCATATCAACCGGAAGTTCATTGCCAAAAAATTCATTTATTTTCATTCCGCAATCCCTTGCAATATGAACCACACATCTTTTGTGTTCCATAAAGCTTACCTTAATGCCAGGGACGAGCAGTGTAAAGGGAATTCTTTTTAAATCTTTTGCTGTCAGCGCACTTCGCTCAAGAGCTAATTCCCATGTCTTTGCTGTTTTTTCGCGAAGATCCGGATCTTTGATCCATTCGATTTCAGGCCATAACTCCAAAACTTTATTATTCATAATTTGTATTATAATTAATCTACATTAGTAGAATCCAGTATTCCAGTATTCCAGTATTCCATCATTCCATCATTCCAATTATTGCATCTGTCATTTCAGCTGTGGAGGCTGCTCCCTGCTTAATTACGTCAGGACTTCCAGGGAGTTTAAGCATATCATAAGTCATAACATTTCCCTTGGAAATAACATCAGCTATGGCTTTTCTGATCCTAGATGCAATTTTGTTTTCCTGAATAAAGTCAAGCATAAGGCATGTTGATTCAATCATTGCAATAGGATTCACAATTGAGACAGGATAGTCAGCATATTTCGGGGCAGAACCATGAGTGGGCTCAAAGACAGCTACCTCCTCCCCTATGTTGGCACTGCATGCAAAACCTAATCCACCTATTAGTCCTGCAAAACCATCCGAAACTATATCACCAAACATGTTCCCGGCTACGATGACTCCATAATGTTCAGGATTTTTTGTCAGCCACATCATCTGAGCATCGATATTTGTATTCCATAATTCAATTTCGGGATAGTCCTTCTTTTGCATTTCCCTGGCAATCTTCAGCATTAAGCCAGAGGTTTCCCTGATGACATTTGGTTTTTCACAAAGAGTTACCGATTTATAATTATTTTTCCTGGCATGTTCAAAGGCAGCTTTGAGAATTCTTTCTGTCGCTTTTCTGGTAAAGATACGCGCGGAAATTGATAATTCTCCTTTAGGAACTTGTGAAAAATTCTTCCTGAAATTCGGGTGTGTTAACAGAGCCTCATAGACTTTTTCAGGAGGATCTGTCCATTCTACTCCTGAATACAAACATTCGGTATTCTGACGGAAAATAACAACATTTATTTCGGGTTCATCGATATTACCATTTTTCCCTTTTCGGATAAAATTCAATGGATTACCGGGATATGAATGGCAGGGTCTTATGCAAATATCAAGGTTGAACAGTTGCCGCAAACCTACAATAGGGCTCAAATACAACAGTCCCTTCCCTTTCAGGTCATCTGCCAATTCTGCTTCTGCATCTTCCTTGGGTTTTGATGTTATAGCTCCAAAAAGAGCTATCTGGTGCTTTTCAAGAAGCCTGATGGTCCTGTCAGGAAGTGGATTTCCTTCCCTGATCCAGAATTCCCAGCCAATGTCTCCCTCAATATAATCGGCCTTGAAACCCGCTGCATTCAGAACTCTTAAGGATTCATTCAATACTATTTTTCCGATGCCATCACCCGGAAGGGTAACAATTGTTCGCTTTCCCATATTATGTGTTAAGAGAAATCAAATTTAGAACAAAAATTCATTCGGGTTTTGAGCATATTCCTGTTTTTTATAATTATTTTGCATTACAAAATCATATCCTGACAATCGTAAATAATGGAAAACCTCAAGAATATTGAACCTCTCCTGATATGGAAATATTTTAATGAAATATGCAGTATACCCCGCCTTTCAAAAAAAGAAGATAAAATAATTAATTACCTCGTCATTTTTGCCCAAAAGAAGAAACTTGAATTCAAGAAGGATAAAACAGGAAATCTTCTAATACTTAAAAATGCTTCTCCGGGCAAAGAAAATATCAGGCCAGTCATTCTCCAGTGCCATGCAGATATGGTTGGAGAAAAAGAAATTAAAATCAAGCATGATTTTGATAAAGATCCAATCATTCCAAATGTCAGAAGAAACTGGGTGACAGCATCTGGGACAACGCTCGGGGCAGACGATGGAATAGGAATAGCCACCTTAATGGCGCTTCTGGAGGATAAAAAGTGCGTACATGGCCCGATTGAATGCCTTTTTACAGTTGATGAGGAAACGGGAATGACAGGTGCAGCAAATCTGGAATCAGGTTTTATAAAAAGCAATATACTGCTCAACCTGGATTCGGAAGATGAAGGTCAGCTTTTTATTGGATGTGCCGGTGGTGTTGATACAATAGCCAGGTTCAAAATAAAAACCAAATCTCAAAAAGTAAAATCAAAAACTTATCTGATAAAGTTATCCGGACTCAAAGGAGGACACTCAGGAGATGAAATACACAAAAAGCATGCGAATGCGATCATGCTTATGAACAGGTTCCTGTGGAATGCTTCAAAAGAGTTCAGGATAGACATAAGCAGGTTTGAAGGAGGCACCCTTAGAAATGCAATACCAAGGGATGCTGAAGCATTGATCATGGTACCTGTCGAAGATATTCATAAATTCGAAAGCTATTTCCAGATATTTGTGGGTATTGTCAGGAAGGAACTTGAAAAAACAGAGCCGGAACACCGGTTTATATTAACGGAATCGACTCCTGCCAATTCCGTACTGACAAAAAAACTGCAGAAACGCTTACTCAATTCCCTGTATTCATGTCCACATGGTGTAATTGAATGGAGCAAAGACTTTGAGGGACTGGTAGAAACATCCACAAACCTGGCATCAGTAAAATTCGTCGATGACAAAGATATAGTAATAACTACAAGTCAAAGAAGTTCGGTAGATTCAGCAAAAAAAGATATATCAGACAAAGTTGCCAGCGTATTTACCCTTGCCAATGCAAAAATTGAACGGACTACCGGATACCCCGGATGGACACCAAATCTTGATTCCGAGATATTAAAAATTACTATCAAATCGTACAAAACATTATTCAGAAAAAAACCACTTGTCAAAACCGTTCATGCAGGTTTGGAATGTGGTTTAATCCTTGAGAAATACCCTGGTATGGATATGATCTCATTCGGTCCGACTATAAGAGGAGCTCATACAACAAAAGAAAGGATCGATATTAAAAGTACTCTTAAATTCTGGAAGCTTTTGAATGAGGTATTAAAAAATATTCCTGAATCCTGAAAACAATATTCGTTTTACCAGTCATCCTCAACAAATTCAGATTTGCTGACACCACAAACCGGACAATACCAGTCATCAGGTAATTCAACAAACGGAGTTCCAGGAGGAATTCCGACATCGGGGTCACCTTCTGCCGGATCATAGACGTAGCCACAGGCAGTGCAACGGTATCTTTTCATTAAACAATTATAGTCAAAACAATATGATTTAGCAATAACTTGTTTATTCTGATTTCAGATTAGTATAAATTATTAATTTTATCCCACTTAAAAAAAGTAATTGTTAATAAACTAATGATGATACAAGAATTCATATCCTTACAGGCAACTCCACCAGAATTATTCGGAGTTCATATAATCGAAGTTCAGGATTTTGTTGAGCTGGTTATAAGATTCACTTTCAATATGGTGGTTATCGGACTAATTGTCAGGGGATTGTATTATCCTATTACCCGCAGGAAAGATTATCTTTTTTCTTATATCCTGATCAGCGGTTTGGTTTTCCTGCTCTGCTTCCTTCTTGACAACGTCAAGCTTCAGATTGGATTTGCACTTGGTTTATTTGCAATTTTCGGGATCATCAGATACCGCACTAATCCAATTCCGATAAAGGAAATGACCTATCTTTTTGTGGTGATCGGGATTTCAGTGATAAATGCTTTGGCCAATACACAAGTCAGTTACGTAGAGTTGATTTTTACCAATCTCGCTGTCATTGCTCTTATCTTCCTGCTTGAAAAAATATGGCTCCTCAAACATGAAACGAGCAAAATCATTGAGTATGAAAAAATTGACCTGATTAAACCTGACAGGCACAATGATCTTTTGAATGACCTGAAATCAAGAACCGGTCTGGATATACATCGAATTGAAATCGGCCAGATAAATTTTCTTAGAGATACAGTCAGAATTAAGATATTTTACATGGATGAGGGTACGAACCAGGAGGATGTAATTACCAAAAGCTATGATGATGATGATGATGATTAATCAATTTGTCGAACCACATCCAATAAAGTTCCATCAACCCATTTTACAACTGCTACCACTTTCTCTTTGAATTTTGCAGGTGAAGGTTTACCGCAAATTTGTTCTGCCTCTTTTTTAAGCTGTTCAATTGTTCTTAAAGGTAGTCCTGATTTTTTTACCGCCCTGATAAGATCAGTTCTCAAAGGATTAATAGCTATCCCTCTTTCTGTAATGATTACATCTATTAATTCACCGGGCCCGCATAATGTTGTTACCCGGTCGCGTATAACAGGTACACGGTCACGAAACAGCGGTACTGGAAGGATCACGGTTTTTGAAAATAAACAATTCTGCCACCCTCCTATTCCATGAAGGAGGTACCCGTCAGAGTGTGTCACTACATTTGCATTGAAATTTACATCTATTTCAGTGGCGCCAAGAATTACAACATCGACCATTCCTGCAAAATTGCCTTTACTATGATAATTATAGCTTGTGAATGGACTTGTCCAGACGTGTTTTGGATTTTCAGCCATTGATTTGACACCTGCAAGATCAAATGTTTGGCCATCAAGAAGATAATCCATGAGTCCTTCTTCCAGCATCGAAACAAGATATGTATTACTGCCACCTCTTGCGAATCTTGCTTTAATATTTTTTTCTTTCATGATCTTCCTGAAATATTCTCCGACCGCAAGGGATGTACCTCCGGCTCCAGTCTGAAAAGAGAAACCATCACGGATTATTCCTGCCTGATCGCAGAATTGTCCCGTGAGCTCTGCCAGATACAGACGGTCAGGGCTTGTAGTAATTCGGGTTGTACCGGATACTATTTGTCCGGGATCACCAACCTTATCAACTACCACGGTATAATCGACGTAATTACCCTGGATTTGCCAGGGAACACATGGAAAGTCGACCAGGTTATCTGTAACTACAATCACTTTATCTGCATACTGAGAATCTACAAGGGCAAATCCCAGCAAGCCACTGGCAGACGGACCATAGAGTCCATTTGCATTTCCAAATGGATCGGCACTGGCAGCCCCAATGACGGCAATATCAATCCGGACTTCACCATCCTGGACAGCCTGATAACGGCCGCCATGAGATCTTAGGACCCCTACTCCTCTCATCTTACCTTCGGATGTAAATCTGCCCAATGGACCGTTCATACTCCCCTCAATATGATGAATAGTTCCATCCTCAAGGTAGGGTATCAGGTGGGCATGGCATGGAAAGGAAGCTGAGGGGAACCAGACAAGGTCTTTGATACCCATCTCGTGGGCAATATCAAAAACAGTATTTGCCAGCATGTCACCATTACGAAAATGATGGTGTGTTGAGATTGTCATGCCATCTCGTAATCCGCTCCGGATGAGTGCATCTTTAATTGATGGTACAAGTTTATCTCCGTCTGAGGGATAGTCTGAACAAACTGGTATTCCTGGTCCATATTTATTTCCGTCTGGCCTGTATTTCCCAATTCCTTTAAAAGGAATTGCCGGTTTACCGTTTACTGATTCCGGGACAGATCTTCCGGCAGCATTGACGTGTTCCTTAATCTTTTTCATATCCTTGTCTCCAGTTCTTTTTCAATAATCCAAATCTTTCAGCTAAAGTAATTGTTGCAAGGGCACGTTTAACGACCGGGCGATCGATCATTTTTGAACCAAGTGAAACCACACCCAGACCTTTAGATTCAGCTGCTTCAAAAGCCATCACGATCCTGCATGCTTTTTCTGTCTCTTCTGAGCCAGGCATGAAACATTCATGGACAATTCCAATCTGTCTTGGATGAATACATCCCATTCCTTCAAATCCCAGAGACTTTGACCGGATAGCTGATTCCTTTAATCCAGCAGTGTCGCCAACATCCGTAAAAACTGAATCAAGGGGCTGAATACCTGCTGCCTTACAGGCATTGACTAGTCGTAAACGCGCATATAGTGATTCCTCACCTGATTTTGTTCTGTTTACTCCAATGTCGGCAGTATAATCTTCAAGTCCGATAGCAACTGCTACAATCTTTGGAGAAGCCGACGCAATAAGGAAAGCATTCTCGATACCAAGTGCGCTCTCGATTATAGGTATTATCCAGACCTTACTTCCTTTATCTACTTTAACAATCCTGTCAGCAACCATTTTTACCTGAACGGGTGTTTCAGTTTTAGGTATCAGAATGACATTAACATTTTGTGGAATAATGATATCCAGATCTTCCAGTCCCTGGGGCAACTGGTTTATGCGTACCATCCTTTCGGACTTGAAAAAATTAACTGTTCGCAGGGCATTCCGGACCAGTAGCCGTGCTTCCTCTTTTTTAGCAGGGGCAACAGAATCTTCCAGATCAAGGATTATGCAATCCGCTTTGTGAATTCCTGCATTAAGCATCAGTTTTGGAGTATTTCCGGGAATATAAAGCCGAGTAAAGCGAGTACGATCTCTGTCGGAAGGAATTACTTTATTATCAACAGATGGCAACAGATATTCCCTGGTATCACCTGTAAGTTGTCTGATTGCCGCTTCCATACGGGCAGCCAGGACAAAATCGAGTGCTCCGCTGTCCTGGAGTAGAATGTCAGCGTGCTTAATTTCGAAAAAAGATAGCATATCTTTCATGAGTGACCGTATTTGATCACCATACATTCTTTCAACCCTGCTTTCGAGTTTCAATTTGATGCCACCTTTAGTGGAAAGGCTAATTTTGACCAGACAATCCGAACGGACATCCTCTCCATGATTGCCGGCAGTTGAAGTTTTGGACATATTTTTCAAATTGATTAGCGAATTAGCAAAGATAGTAATCCTGTAAATCCTGAACAGTAAATATTGTATGCTTAAGAATATAGAGTTGATTTTGGTAATTTCGCGGACCTATGAAAGGCAATTTACAAAGAGAAAACAAAGAGTCGAGGCCGTTGCAAAAAATGTTCGACGAAGTACCTGACAGGTATGATTTAATGAACCGTTTGCTGACTTTCAGATTTGATGAGCGATGGAGGAAAATGGCAGCCCGTGAATGTGTGAAAGGGAATCCTTTAAAAATTCTGGATCTTTGCACGGGTACAGGAGACCTGGCAATACAAATAGCCCGGCTTGCAAACAGAAAGACTGAAATACTTGGGCTCGACTACAATCCTGCAATGCTATCAATGGCTCAGAAAAAAGCCTTAAAAAAAGGTTTTGACCAGATAAAGTTTATCAAAGGAGATGCTGCAGCATTGCCTTTTGAAAATGAATCAATTGATG
>CAZEKO010000085.1:0-2173 GCA_964512775.1 uncultured Bacteroides sp.
AAAACTGCTCTTCGATAGATTTTTAAGTTGTTGATTAAGTATCTGATTTTCAGGTTTATCAAGTAATGGGTCGTCGTCAAGAATTTCCAGAACAGTATCCCTTGCATATTGAAGTATCTGCCCGTCTTTACCAAGATTGGCTATCTTCAAATCGAATGGAATACCGCTTTGCTGTGTTCCTTCAATATCACCAGGCCCCCTGAGCCTGAGATCTGCTTCTGCAATCTCAAAGCCATCGTTTGTTCGTACCATAGTCTCAATTCGTAGCTTCGCCTCTTCGGTGAGTCTGTTTGCAGTCATCAGGACACACCATGACTGGTCAGCGCCTCTTCCTACACGTCCCCGCAACTGATGAAGCTGGGAGAGTCCAAATCGTTCTGCACTTTCGATGATCATGACAGAGGCATTAGGAATATCTACGCCAACTTCAATAACTGTCGTTGCTACCATAATATGTGTTTTTCCTGATTTAAAACGTTGCATCTCAAATTCCTTATCTTCGGATTTCAGCCTTCCGTGAACCATGCTGACTGCATATTGGGGAGAAGGGAAAGCCTGTTTTATACTGAAATATCCGTCTTCCAGATCCTTATAGTCCATTTTTTCGGATTCCTGGATAAGGGGGTAAACTATAAATATCTGCCTTCCTTCAGCAATTTGCTGCCTCATAAAACCATGAACACGAAGGCGCTTTGAATCAGTATAATGAATTGTCTTTATCGGTTTGCGGCCTGGAGGAAGCTCATCAATCACTGATACATCAAGGTCTCCATAAAGTGTCATTGCCAGAGTCCGGGGAATTGGTGTTGCTGTCATGACAAGAACATGCGGAGGTTGCAGGTTTTTATTCCATAACCTGGCCCGCTGTGCCACCCCGAACCGATGCTGTTCATCAATTATTGCCAGTCCAAGATTTTTAAATTTTACAGGATCCTCAATCAATGCATGAGTACCAATAAGTATATGCAACGTTCCATTTGTAAGTTCCTCATGAATAGCATCCCTTTCTGATTTTTTTGATGAACCTGTTAACAGCCTGACATTAATGCCCAATCCTTCCACCATCAGGCTGATTGTATTGAAATGCTGGAATGCAAGGATCTCCGTGGGTGCCATTATGCAGGCCTGGAATCCATTATCAAGCGCTATCAGCATTACCATTAATGCAACAAGAGTTTTTCCACTTCCCACATCACCCTGCAAAAGTCTGTTCATTTGCTTACCGCCGCCCAGGTCCTTTCTGATCTCTTTGATGACCCGTTTTTGAGCATCCGTTAATTCAAAAGGAAGCTTGCTATGGTAAAAGGAATTGAGATAATCACCAACTTTACTGAACACAAAACCTTCAACAAATTTGTCCCGCGAATATTTCTGTTTAAGGATATTAAGTTGGATATAAAAGAGCTCCTCGAATTTCAACCTGAGTTGTGCCTTGCTAAGCTGACCAGGCGACATAGGAAAGTGGATCTGCCGCAAGGACTCGTTCAGCGAAAGAAGCCTGAGCTTCTTTAAAAGATAATCCGGGAGAGATTCAGATACTTCAATTTTAAAATTTTTAAAAAGATTGGTAATAAGTTTCTGGATCGCCCTCGAGGTCAGATAACTCTTTTTTGCTTTTTCGGTGGAACCATAATATGCCTGTAGTGCTGATGATATCTGGCTTTCATATTTAGCTGCCTCCTCAATTTCGGGATGTATTATGTTAATTTGCCTGCCGAATAAGGATGGCTTTCCGAAAACGATATAATCAATTCCAGGCTTAAGACTGTCTTTAATCCAGTTTACACCCTGGAACCAGACCAGTTCGATTGTCCCTGTCCCGTCTGAAAATTCTGCTACCAGCCTTTTCCTGTTTCTTGCTCCAATGGCATGCAAGGAACCAATCCTTCCTTTTACCTGAATATATGGCAGATTGGAACGGACCTCACTGATAGTGTAAAATTTTGTACGGTCAATATACTTGTATGGGAAATAATACAGAAGGTCTCCGAAAGTTTTAATGTTTAGTTCCCTGCTTAGCAGTTCAGCCCTTTTCGGGCCTACACCTGGAAGGTATTGTATGTCATTACTTAACAGGTCGGGCATGGAAAAAATGTTTCAATAAAATTAGAAATAATCTTAAAGTTTATCCCTGATATGGAAGAAAACCTTCAAATCTAAGATGCATGGAGCA
>CAZEKO010000085.1:2273-6948 GCA_964512775.1 uncultured Bacteroides sp.
CTGGCGGCAGGTTCTGTTTTCTCTAAAGAAATAAATGCCATGGTACCAAAAAATGAAAAAGTGGAAATGACGATGAGGATTCATCACTTTTTTGATATAATCCGCGATTTAAGAACTGGTGAAAAAATGGTGGCAGATACTAATTATAAGCATTCCTATCATAGTGTCGCCAATACTCTCAGGGATTCGTCTGACATTAAAATGAAAATTATCGTAGGTCTTGATTCTGTGTGTGATGGTTGTATTCACAATAAAGAAGGGAAATGTGATGATCCCCTGACTATTAAAAAAGGTTTTACAATGAAACATGATTATAATAATTATCTGGATAAACGAATTTTGGAAAAGTTAAATTGGTCGGAGGGTGATATTGTCACTCCTAAAAAGATATGCAAGTCAGCAGGCAAATATATCGACTCTATTTATCAAATTTATGAGATAGACCCGAAAGAAGAAATCGATGCAAGAAAAAAGGAATTCATTGAGGGACTGAGATACTACAGCAGCAATAATAATTTCAAATTAAAATATCTTTCAAAATACAGCAGCTAACTTTAACACTCTCTGATAATCCGGTCTTTTTTGAAATATATCTGGTATTGTCTTACTGCAAAGCGACAGCTCAGTAATAATATTCATTATCAATTTGTAAATGATTTTATTACAAATGTGGTGAGAGGAGAGGATCCTGCTGATTATGACAGAATTGAAAAGAATTATAAGAATCTACGGTATGATACTACGATATTAAATGTACAGGATTTGGGAGCTGGATCTGTATCGGGACGTGGTCAAATCCGACAGGTAAGCCAACTCGTAAGACATTCATCAATTGGCCTTAAATACGGACGGCTCCTGTCCCGGCTTGTACACTCTATAAAACCTTTTACAATAATTGAACTGGGGACTGGTGCTGGATTCAGTACTATGTATATGGCACTGGCAAGTGATAAGTGCAAGATATATTCAATCGAGGGTAGCCCTGAAATTGCTGATTTGGCTGGTCGTAATATTAAAAGTCTCGGCCTGAAGAATACAGAAATAATCGCAGGTTCATTTAATGATATCCTGCCAGTTGTACTTCAAAAGATACAGCATCCGCTTTTTATTTTTATTGACGGCGATCACAGGGGTGAAAACCTTATCGGATATTTTGAAACTATATTGCCCTATACAACAGAAAATACAGTCGTTGTGCTGGATGACATCCGTTGGTCATTATCAATGGAAAAAGCCTGGAAAAAAATCGTAAAAAGAACTGAAGTGTCAGTAAGTATTGATCTGTTCAGAATGGGAATTCTGTTTCTGGAGAAGAATATTAATAAACAACATTTTATTGTTAAATTCTGAAGCGACTTGCTTCTTGCTTCTGGTTACTGGCTATTGGCTTACAGAACGATTTGGAACTTTCTAAAACCACTTGAAACCCTTTGAAACAATAGAAACAATATGAACAATAGAAACAATAGAAACGAAGTTTTATGTTCTGATAAATAAATTCTTAATTTTGCATACTCTCATTAAAACTATTAAATAAATATTTATGAGCAATATTATCACACTTGAGAAAATTGTGAAAGATTATTATATCGGAAAAATCACTGTCACGGCATTAAGATCCATATCGCTGGCTATTAATAAAAATGAATATGTTGCCATTATGGGGCCCTCGGGATCAGGCAAATCTACCCTTATGAATTTAATTGGATGCCTCGATACACCGACTGAGGGAAATTATACACTGAATGGGAAAGATGTCAGCAAGCATGATGATAACCAGTTGGCGGATATCAGGAATAAAGAGATTGGTTTTGTTTTTCAGACATTCAATCTTTTACCCAGGTATAATGCCCTTGAAAATGTTATGCTTCCATTAATTTATGCCGGAGTTTCAAAAAATGAACGACTAATCCGGGCCAAAGAAGTGCTGGACAGTGTTGGTTTGTCAGACAGGATTGAGCATAAACCAAACGAACTTTCCGGAGGGCAAAGACAACGTGTTGCGCTTGCCAGGGCATTGATAAATAAACCAAGTATTATACTCGCAGATGAACCAACCGGAAACCTTGATTCAAAGACATCGCTGGATATCATGCTTCTGTTTGACGAAATTCACAGGTTGGGTAATACTATAATTATTGTCACACATGAGGATTTTATTGCAAAACATGCTGAAAGGATCATTAAATTAATGGATGGTGAGATTGAAGCAGATTTAATGAATGAGGAGGTAACCAAAAAAGCGAGCATTTAGATAATGAAAATATACACGAGGATTGGTGATAAAGGAAATACAACATTATTAGGAGGAACAAAGGTTCCTAAGAATGATTTTCGTATTGAAGCCTATGGCACTATTGATGAACTGATTTCCTGGTTAGGGTTAATCCATTCACAGAATATTGATCATCGTGACAAAACCGTTATTTTCAAAATTCAGGGATTGTTGATGACGGTATCTTCCCACCTGGCTGATGAAAAGAAAACACTGATAAAACTTTCTATACCGGATGATAACGATATCAAGTGGATTGAAGATGAGATTGACCAGATAGATGAAATGGTTCCCCCATTAAAATCATTCATTATTCCCGGTGGACATCCCATTGTGTCTTATTGTCACCTGGCCAGATGCGTTTGCAGAAGAGCTGAAAGGCGTTTAGTCCCTGTTTTACAGAACAGGCCTGATATTGATGTTTCAATGAAATTATTGAACAGATTGTCGGATTATCTCTTTATGTTATGCAGGAAAATTTCCATGGATTTAAATTGTGAAGAAAAAATCTGGAATCCACTACCCTGAGTTGATTTTTTTATATATTTGCACGATTTTCTAAAAACTTACATGCCGTCAATTGGGCATAAAATGTTGATTATTAATTTTTTGCTGGGTCAAGCCATGGTAAATGACGGACATGTAACAAGAAAAGGATCTGGTTATTATAATATGTTATTGCATGTATTGGACACTCGAACTTGCCTCAAAACTTGAAGATGCGCCATGGCCGGCATCAAAAGATGAACTGATTGATTTTGCTATACGGTCGGGCGCTCCACTGGAAGTCATTGAGAACTTGCAGGAGATAGAAGATGAAGGTGAGATATATGAAAGCATTGAAGATATCTGGCCTGACTATCCAAGCAAGGATGACTTCTTTTTTAATGAAGATGAATATTAGTTTCTTTCCCAAATAAAAATATCCTCTTTTGAACCAGGTCTGTACCTGTCCAGCCACTCGAATCCCTTTAAAATTTTTTCAAATTCCTCTTTCCCATCTGGCGGATATAATGTCGCTTTGGGGGCAAGGATAAGATTTATGCGGTCAATTTTACTTTCTTTCAGATAGATTATCATATCACTGCATTCAGCACGGTTTATCCCGATAAGATCTTCCTGATCCTTTGCATAATAAATCGTTTGTCCGTTTCCCTTAACTTCAATGCGCACAAGCTTGTTATTAACAAAATACCCTCTCATATTCTTCCCTTTAATCTGGTTGAATTTGACACTATCTTCCTGTGAAACGATGAAAGATGAAGTTGTCAGATCAAGGAAATGGAGCTTTTTGTTGGCCATGTGGATATTAATATGATCAGCAGTCAGCTGATTCTCTTCCGACCAGAGGACAGGTTCACTGAATAGCTGAAAGACCGAATCACTCTCGAGATAGACCAGCGAATCACATTTTCCCTGGATATCCACCCTGAAAATTTTAACTTTATAATATGCCTTTAAAATCTTATAAAGTCCTGATGTATCAAGCACTGATTCCAGGGTATCAGCATGAACGTACAGAGTATCCTCGTCAGATATCTGCATGAATTGAGCACTGTCGGTAAGAAGGGCGTATTCTGGCTCTTCCGTATAAATTGCATATTTCCCTTTAAGGATTATATTCTGGGTTGAGTCGAACAGCTCGACATCATCAAAAGCTTTACCCAGTCCTGTTTCACGTTCATAATACAGACTGTCACCTCTGAGATATTGTCCCTTCGAGGAAAGGTATGCGTTTTCATTAAACTGGGAGATGTTCTTTTTTGTGTCATACCATCCATTTTCGCAATAGATATAATTATCCTCACTGATGATTTCGGTCGGTCCAAGAAAATATGCTACTTCAGTATCCGAGTTATATTTTAAAGTATCAGCATAAATATCATACTCAGGGTTATGAATAACAACACTATCCCTGAAGTGAAATAATTTTAGCCTTGAGTAATAAAAGCCGGTGCCGCTTTCAAGGTCATTATCCCCGTTTTTGATTTTACCGCCATTTATATAATAACCAATATTGGTTTTCAGATTGAAATCCAGATTATTCGTTGTGAGGATGATTTCTTTATCAATCAGCCTCACATTTTCCCTTATTTTTGCAAGTTTTTCATTACCATCATATGTCAGTAAATCCCCATATAGATCCAGTGTGTCGCCCTGTTCTATATGGATATGATGATAGGCCGTTACTAAATTCTCCTCTGTGTATAAATAAGCACTGTCACAATACATCAGTGTTTCGTCATGTCTGAAAATTACATTTCCAATATACTTGATAGCATTACCAGTTTTCTCATCCTTTTCCATACTGTCGCTATTCAATATCTCAATCCTTGTCACTTTCTGTGAAAGGGCAGGAGTAAAGCAACCAGTTACCAGGAATAAAAGAATTACGCTGAT
>CAZEKO010000085.1:7048-8308 GCA_964512775.1 uncultured Bacteroides sp.
GAACTAATATGTTCCCTGCTTCCAGGCCGGATTGGCAAACTCACAGCCCTGGAAAGACCCATCAATATGAATAAAAGTTGTTCCGATCTTTTCGTCGATCCATTCCTTTAATATATCTTGTTTTTTTGCTTCCAGAGCATACATCTGCAAAAGGATATAGTCCTCCTTGATGTTAGCTTTGTGGGGTTTGGTGCTTTTATTGATCTTCATGATTTTATAAACCGTCTTTGCGTTCTCATCCTGTGATTCAAATGGGTCACTTATCTCACCGACATTCATATTTCGTAACACCTCATATTCGGATGCCTGAAGTTCATCAAGCTCAAACATGGTGGAATTATCAACAGGATTAACCATTTGGCCACCATTGACATTAGTTTTTGTGTCCTGTGAGAAATATCTTGCTGCCAACTCAAAGGACATGCTATCATTTCTGATAAGGGTAGCAATACTATCCAGTTTTGAAATAGTATTCTGGATACCCTCCGGATCAACTTTTGGCCTTAAAAGAATATGCCTTGTATTGACACGCTCATCACGCCGATCAATCAACTGTATTATGTGAAATCCCATCGCAGTTTGAACAATATTGGAAACCTGACCCTTTTTAAGACTGAATGCAGCTTTTGCATATTCGGGATCCATTTCTCCTCTTCCCATAAAACCAAGCTCACCACCTTTCGGGGCAGATGGATGCTCGGAATATAAGACTGCAAGAGTGGCAAAATTTTCGCCTGCAGTGATGCGTTTCCTCAGATCAAGCAAACGTTGACGAACTTCCAGGGTTGCTTCTTCAGAATAGGGAGGATAGAGAACGATCTGGTTGAGCTCAATTTTAGCATCAATAAACGGGATGCTGTCCTCGGGAAGCTTGTTGAAAAACTGACGAACCTCGGAAGGGGTTATTGTTACATCGGCTGTTATAGTTGTTCTCATTTCCTGTGTGATCAGTTGATCACGGATAAGATCTCGAAAATCTTCTTTGATCTCAAGGATGGTTTTCTTAAAATATTGTTCAAGCCTTTCCTGGGATCCTATCTGGTTAATAAAATAATCAAGCCTGGAATCGAGTTGCATTTCCACCTGAGATTCAGATACTTCAATACTATCGATTTTTGCCTGATTCAATAAAAGGTTCTGTGCCAGGAAATCTTCAAGTATAACACATTTTAAATCTCCATCAGTAGCTATATTCTCCGTCTGATACTGGAGATAAAGATTTTCGATATCCGATTGCAGTATTTTATAATCCCCGACAAT
>CAZEKO010000086.1:0-4366 GCA_964512775.1 uncultured Bacteroides sp.
AATTTTTCCCTTGAACTTTTACAACTCACCTGTCGTGAATTAGGTGAAGCTAATGAATATATAACCGATATTGCTCAAAAAACAGTGCGTGAGCGACTTGCAGAAATACTGATACGTCTTCAAAATGATTTTGGTTTGGATAAAAACAAGGTACTTCAAATATCACTTACCCGCGAAGAGCTAGCAAATATTGTTGGAACGGCCACTGAATCTGTAATACGGTTGCTTTCTGAATTCAAACAAGATAAATTGATCGATCTAAATGGCAGAAAGATCATTATTCTTAATAAGTCCGGTTTGACCAGAATTGCCAATATGTATGAGTAGTTCTGGATGTTATTCAGCTTTAGAATTGTAACTCTGCATTATCATTCAATTTCTTCCCAAGGTTTTTATAAGCCAGTGAAGTAACCTCTCTTCCTCTTGGCGTACGTTTAATATAACCTTCCTTGATAAGAAATGGTTCATATACCTCCTCAATTGTTCCACCATCTTCTCCTACAGCAGTTGCAATAGTTGAAATTCCTACAGGTCCTCCTTTGAATTTTTCTATAATTGTTCTGAGTATCTTATTATCCATTTCATCCAGACCATGCTTATCAATATTCATAGCTTCCAGGGCAAATCTCGTTATATCAATATTGACTTTACCATCACCTTTGACCTGTGCGAAATCTCTTACTCTTCTCAATAATGCATTAGCTATTCTTGGAGTTCCTCTGCTTCGTGATGCAAGTTCTTCAGCTGCAATATCTTCAATCTTAATATCCATTATACTGGCTGATCGTTTTATAATTGTTTCAAGAGTATCTGCATCATAATATTCCAACAGAAATTTAATTCCAAATCTTGATCTTAGCGGGCTTGTAAGGAGTCCAGAACGTGTTGTTGCCCCAATTAAAGTAAACGGATTTATTTTTAATTGAACGGATCTGGCACCAGGTCCTTTATCAATTAGTATATCTATCCTATAGTCTTCCATTGCAGAATAAAGATATTCTTCTATTACAGGAGAAAGGCGATGTATTTCATCAATAAACAATACATCTCTTTCTTCCAGTCCGGTTAAAATTCCCGCAAGATCACCAGGTTTATCCAAAACCGGACCTGATGTAATTTTCAGATTAACCTTCATTTCATTCGCTATAATATGTGCGAGGGTTGTTTTTCCCAGACCAGGAGGGCCATGAAGCAAAACGTGGTCAAGAGCTTCCTTTCTTTGTTTTGCAGCAGTTACAAAGATTTTAAGGTTATCAATTACCTTTAGCTGACCTTTGAAATTAATGAAATCCAGGGGTCTTAATTTCTTTTCATATTCCCTGTCTTTGACATTGATTTGGTCCGATCTGAATTGAAAATTATCCTCCATTTCAGATTAAAATTATTGAATTAACCTTGTCTCTCTGTCCGGAACATCTATTTTTACACCATTTATCCGCACTTCTTCATCATTTTTATAAGTAATAGTCATGATTACGTTTCCTTCCAAATCATATCTTTTCCAGCTTTTTTCACGTATTCCTGCAGAATAATATCTTTCTTCCTTAATTTTGCCATTTTCATAATACAGCTTATGTTTTCCATCAGCATTACCTTGAAAATAATCGCCTTCGTATTTAAGGGTGCTGTCATTATAGAAATACTTCCATTTTCCGTCTTTTAGGCCGGTAATATAATTTCCTAGCTCAATATCATCGCCAACCCTATAATACCATTCACCTTCTTTTTCTCCATCAACCCAATCTCCTTTTGTTATTATTTTTCCATTCTCTGAATATTCAATCATAATTCCGTCTTCTTTTCCATTAAAATACGATTCCTCTCTCCACACATTGCCATTTTCATAATACCAGGTCCAAATTCCAATTTCTTTGCCTTTAATATATTCCCCTGTTTGTTCAATATTTCCATTTTTAAAATAAAATGTCCATTTACCGGATCTCAGATTATCTAAATAGCTTCCCATCGCTTTCAAATTTCCATCTGGATAGTAATCTTTCCATTCATCCTGCCTTTTACCTGCAACATCTATTATTCCTTCTGAAATGACCTTGCCAAGATCATTATAAATTCTTGCAGCAGTAACACTTCCATCTGGACCATATTCGCGATGTATACCCACGGGGATGTTGTTTCTGTACGCACCACTTGATATTAATCTGTTTTGACTGTCGTAATTATTTCTTATTTCCACATTCATTTCTTCCTCCACTTTTTCTGTAACTAAATTACCTTTGTCGTAATTCAGCAATAATATCATATCCCCTTTTTCATTAAACTCTTTATAGAATCCATCAAGAACATCATTAATATAAATTTCCTCCTTTCTTACCCTTCCATCAGGATAAAATTCTCTCCATGTACCCATCTTTAAACCATTTTTATCTCTTCTGTTTATTTCCTCTTTTTCAGTTATATAGCCATTATGATAATAAATCAAAGAAATAATCATACCGTTCTCATCAAATTCCTTTGTTAATCCCTGCCTCTTGCCATTTACAAATGGTACTTCACTTTTAATTTTTCCATCCGGATAATAGTAATAGGATTTACCTTCTTTTTTGTCATCAATATACAGTTCTTTTGAAATAATTATGCCCCTTCCGGTACCATCAGCAATATCACTGTAATCATAAGTCAGTAAATATCCATTCTTTTTCCCATACATATAACTAATTTTCTGAATAGTATCTCCCTTGATATCAAAGAATAACCAGATACTATCAAGAAGATGGTTTGTGCGTTTTCCTTCTGACTTTATTATACCTGTAACATAATAAGTTTTCCAGTATCCGTCTGGTTTGCCGTTTATCATCAGTCCTTCGCTAGAAACCTGTCCGTTTGGATAATAAAACTTAACATATCCATCTGTTATATCATTCTGTTGTCCTGATATATACTGAAAATTTATTAATATGAATGTTATTATGATAAGATTTTTCATAGATCAATATTCTTTCTACAAACCAAGCTTTTCTGATATTTCAAGCATATTTTGAATCGACCTTACTGCTTTTATTCTGATTTCTTCTCTGACCTGAACTTCGGGCATTTCATATTTCAAACAATTATAAATCTTTTTTAAAGTAATCAATTTCATGAAATTACAATCACTACAAGCACATGTTGAATCTTTTGGTGGTGCTGGTATAAATTCTTTTTTCGGATTAGCTTTTTTCATCTGATGTATAATCCCTGATTCTGTAGCCACTATATATATATTTGCCTTATCTTCTGAGGTATATTTCAAAAGTGAAGATGTTGAGCCTATATGATCGGCAATAAGTAAAACAGGTTTTTCACATTCCGGATGGGCAATTATTTTAGCTTCGGGATAAAGTTTTTTTAATTCTATTATTCTCTCAAGTGAAAATTCTTCGTGTACATGGCATGCACCCTGCCAGATGATCATATCTCTTCCTGTTACTTTTTTAATATAGTTCCCAAGATTTTTATCTGGTGCAAAGATTATCTTTTCATTTTCTGGAAGACTTTTGATAATCTGCATTGCATTTGATGATGTACAGGTTATATCTGTCAAAGCTTTAATTTCTGCTGATGTATTAACGTATGAAATTACAGTATATCCCGGATATTGTTCTATAAATTTTTTAAATTCTTCAGGCTTACATGATTCAGCCAGGGAACAGCCCGCATTTAAATCAGGTATTAACACCTTCTTTTCCGGAGATAGAATTTTTGCTGTTTCAGCCATAAAATGAACCCCTGCAAATACAATAATATCCGCTGAAGTTTTAGCACTTTTTTGAGATAACTGTAAACTATCTCCCACGAAATCCGCAATATCCTGTATATCGCTTGTCTGATAATAGTGAGCTAATAAGATTGCATTCTTTTCTTTACGCATTTTATTAATCTCATCTACTAAATTTATCGATGCTTCTACCGGTAAATCAACAAAACCCTTACTTGATATTAGCTTATGAACAAGCATATAATAGTATTATTTATATATTTAAAATAAATAATTGATATAATATTATACTGTTAAAATTGTTACTAAAATTTGATATTCTGAACGGTTTTTAATTATCAATAATCTGATAACATCAGACTAACAGGAATTAAAAACCAAAGATCGTAAAAATGAAATTGTTATAATAAAATTAACAAGTATGTTAATTACTATTTGTTTAATAAAAAAACAGGAAACTAAGCAAAAAAATTGTTGAAATATTGTTTAATGTTTTAAGATATTCTCTTATATCAAAATTTTGATATTTATTGAAAAATTATATAAAACATTAAATTTAGTATCAATAAGAAACATTTAAGATAAAAGTCATTAAGAATTAACACAGTTTTAACATCATTAAAATTTAAACTATTTTTTATTTATATTTGA
>CAZEKO010000086.1:4466-8262 GCA_964512775.1 uncultured Bacteroides sp.
ATTAAAAATGCTATCAAACACATCAAAATATGCAATAAGAGCGGTGATATATCTTTCGTTAAATAACGGGGAGGGAATGAAAATAGGAATAAAACAGATATCAAAAGAACTAAATATTCCAACACCATTCCTGGGAAAGATTTTACAAACACTTGCAAAACATAAAATATTAGCATCAACAAAAGGTCCTCACGGGGGTTTTGGTTTAGGAAAAAAGGCTGATGATATAAAACTGATTGATATTGTTGATATTATTGATGGTCAGGATATGTTTCAAAAATGTCTGATCAGGCTGGAGGATTGCAGTGAAATCGAACCATGCTCAATGCATTCAAAGTACTCTGAGATAAGGTCACAACTTTTAAACTTATTTCAAAATCAAAACATTTCAGACTTGATCAATGACATAAAAGAAGGAAAGAGAAAAATTATTCTTTAATTCTTGAAGAACTCCTGAAAAAGGGCAATAGTAAAACCAGCAATACTCCAGTTAAACAACCAGCGAGGTTAAATATTAAATCCATTATATCTCCTTGTCTTGAGGCGGTAAACCTATCCTGGATTATTTCAATAATTGCTCCATAAAAAAGAATAATTATAAATGTCACTAAAGCAAGCAGCCAAACAGGCTTTGATTTATTAAAATAGGATAGTAATGATCTGAGAAGTAAAAAAGAAAAAATTCCATAAAATATAAAATGCAATATTTTATCCTGATGAGGCAAAGCAAGCCATTTCTGACTATCGAAATCATTCGCTGGCATGATGCTCAAAATACTTATTAATACAGCCCAACAAATGGGCTTCCAAAACATTTTAATAATCATAGCGTGCAAAACTACAATTTAAATTAATATCTCCAATGGCCGGAATATACCTGCATATTCCTTTTTGCAGAAATTCATGCAATTATTGTGATTTTCACTTTACGACAGATCTTTCACACTCAGAGGACCTGATTAAGGCAATGGTCAAGGAAATTCATCAAAGAAAAGAATATCTTAATGAGTCAGAAATTAATACCATATATTTTGGAGGAGGTACACCTTCGTTTATAAAGACTGAATTTATTGATGTTTTGTTTAATGCAATTATCAAAAATTTCAGGATTGATAAAGATCCTGAGGTTACTTTGGAAGCAAATCCGGAAGATATTAATCCTGTTTATCTAAAACAAATACAAACAATTGGAATTAACAGGCTCAGTATTGGTATACAATCTTTTTTTAATGATGATCTGATTTTTATGAATCGTGCACACGATGCAAACCAGGCGAAAAAGTCCATATCTGAAGCAAGGAATGCTGGTTTTAAGAATATTAATATAGATCTGATTTACGGTTTTCCCGGTTTATTGAAAAAAAAATGGATAAAAAATATTGAAACTGCGATAGATTTTCACGTGGAACATTTATCAGCCTATCATTTGACATATGAACCATCTACGATTTTATATTTCAGGAAAGAAAAGAAAAGAATATTGGAAATAAGTGAAAACGAAAGCCTGGAGCAGTTTGTGGAACTTTGTGGAAGAATGAAGTCGGAGGGATATATTCATTATGAGATATCAAATTTTGCCCTTGATGGATTTTATTCAAGGCATAATTCAGGATACTGGAAACAATTACCATATCTTGGCATAGGACCGTCAGCACATTCATATAACGGCATTACCAGGCAATGGAATATTGCAAAGAATATGAGCTATATAAAGGGAATAGAAAAAAAAGAAGGATTTTTTGAAACAGAAGAGCTGGATTTAAAAACCAGATATCACGATTATGTTATGACATCTATTAGGACAATATGGGGAACAGACAGTGGATTCATACTTAATGAATTCGGAATACAGTATCATAATCATTTTATTACTAACGCAACCGAATTCACTCATTCAGGTGATCTGAATCAAACAGGAAGTAAATATTACCTTACAGATAAAGGAATGCTGATTTCAGATTTAATAATAAAAAAACTCTTTATTTGAGTGCAAAAGTTATGCTGCCAATATCATTACCGTCTACGTAAATATTTACACGATATGTACCCGGTATTAACTGACCATCGTTTGTCCAGAAGATGCATAATTCAATATCAACATTTTCATATTGTACTTCCCGACTGGCTGAAAACACAACTTGTTCTCCCTGGTATTCAAAAAGGTTTACGCCTGAAGTTAGAATTACATCATCTGGCCGGGCTATCCGCAGGTAAATTATCTTATTGCCAGGGGGAATAACAGAATTTTCCCTGATAGTAAAACAAGTTCTTATTTTATCAACCTTATCTGATCTCAGGTTTTCTTTACTTCTTTTATTCAGGGGTGTTATAACAATATTTTTTGCGCTAAGTACAGAAGCTTTTTCGACCATTTGAGTCAGTTCTTCTTTTTGAACTGTTAATTCCTCTTTTTCTATTTCCGTCTGTCTGAGTTTTTGTTTAACCTCTATATTTTCTGAACGCAATGCAATATTAGCCTGATTTAATGAATCAATCTGGTATATATAGCTCTTTAATACCTGTCTGATAGTTTCAAGTTCTTTTTCATACATCCGTATCTTATAGACATTATTTGCACTGATTTTAAGAAGCTTTTCGATACGCTGTTGTTCAGCAAGAAGCTTCAAATTCATCGTATCATTTTCCGTTTTAAGGGAATCATATTGATTATAGATACTTTGTAATTCTGTCTCAAGATTACTTTTTTGCCTTTCAAGTTCTGTTTTATCAATTTCAGATTGCTTTTTCAGATTATTGTATGTAAAGCCAAGATATATAATGGCACAACTGAGAATTATAATCAGAATTATAAGAATAACAGGGGGTTTTCTTTTAGTTTTTCCGGGTGTTATTACAGGGCCGGATGATTGTTTTTCCTGAATATTGTCCATGAGTGATTAATTGGTTTTAAATAAATTAAGCAAAAATAAACTATTTTAAAACATAACTTAAATTTAAATTCAGTTTTTTGCTTTTCCCTGTGCAGCTACGGCGGCGGCCTTCCTGGCAACTTCATCTTCGTCGCCCAGATAATAATGTTTAAGTGGTTTCATATTTCCATCTAATTCATAAACTAAAGGCACCCCGGTAGGAATATTCAATGCAATTACAGCTTCATTGGTCATGTTATCGAGGTATTTGACCAGAGCTCGCAGGCTATTTCCGTGGGCGGAAATAAGTACCCTTTTACCTGTTTTAATTGTCGGTGCAATAACCTCATGCCAGTATGGAAGAAACCTGGCGACCGTATCCTTCAATGATTCGGTTTTAGGTATATCTTTCTCGTTCATGTTTTTATAGCGGGATTCATGACCAGGATATCTGGGATCAGATTTTTCAAGTTCAGGAGGTGGTATATCATAACTCCTTCTCCAAATCATAACCTGTTCTTCACCATGTTTTTCAGCTGTTTCGGCTTTATTCAAACCCTGCAGTGCACCGTAATGCCGTTCGTTGAGCCTCCAGGATTTTTCTTCGGGTATCCACAGAAGATCTAACTGCTCTAAAGCCAGCCATGTGGTCCGAAGAGCTCTCTTAAGTACAGAAGTAAATACTATATCGAAGGAATAACCTTTTTCTTTCAAAATCTTTCCTGCACCAATTGCTTCTTCAATTCCTTTTTCGGAAAGGTCAACATCGGTCCAACCCGTAAAACGGTTTTCCTTGTTCCAGACACTTTCCCCATGGCGTAAGAGAACAACCTTAAACATTTTTTATTATTTAAATTTAAAACATCAAAGATAATGATATCCTAACCTATTCTGCAACACCACCCCAATTATGATCTGTACTTTCA
>CAZEKO010000087.1:0-8153 GCA_964512775.1 uncultured Bacteroides sp.
TATTGAATTAGGTTCATCAAGGGGGTTTGATGCCAGGTTGCTCTTTAGTTTGAAATTAAAAAGGTTGAAAAATGAAGAAGTTGCAAAGAACCCTGAAACCTGGAATCTTTTTTCATCACAGATACCTTCTCCCTTAAAATTGTTATACAGAGCAACTACATCCTCCACGAAAGGATAATTGTCTTTCAACTCCTTTGCAAGGGGCCAGGTGGTTGTTGCATATTTACTAATCGCTATCTTACTCAGATTATCTTTCGATTGAATTCTATATATGCGGTCGCGATTCTTATGAAAGTTGTCATAGGAAAGCTGATCCTGTACAACTAAAATAATAAGCATGCACACGGCAAGACTTATTGATAGTCCGAAAACATTGATAATGGAAAAGTTTCTGTATTTCAGAATATTCCTGATTGCTGTCAGAAAGTAACTTTTGATCATGGTAATGAGGTTTTAATGTTTTTAATCTTAAATACAAATTCACCTCTTCCTCTATGTTTTTTGACGATTAAAATAATCGTTAGTTACATTCTTCCAGCCTGTAACCTTTGTTTTAAAGACGGCATGTTAATACAATAGCTGCATATCATTTATTTTGTTTGTTATATGGTTAGAAACAAAAAAGTAACAAAAACGAAGTTTTTCTAATTTGTCAGTGTGGACTTATTTTCTGAAATAAACATAGAATCAACCCAATAGATGGAAGAGTTACCATTTCCCGGCTTGTTAAACATTTCTTCCAACAGTGAAAAGGTCAGTTCCTTTGGCCATTTTTCCTTCTCAGGTATCCTTGAGGACATGAAGAAGAAGTACTTACCGTCGGGAGACACGTATGGTGAAAATTCAAGACCACTCGCTGTATTTATTTTATTCCCCATATTAATAGGTTCGGTCCATGTATCGTCAGGATTCCGGTATACCAGGTAATAATCAGTGCCTCCAAAAGTATCTTTTCTTCCATTCACCGGGACTATTAAATACTTTTCATCAGGATCAACAAAAGCATTATACTGAGTCAATCCGGAGTTTACCTGTGGCGGAAGCTTTTCAGGTTCCTGATATTTTCCATCAATCATTTCAGAACGGAAAATATAACTAATGCGGCTTTCTTTCTCTGATCTCGTAAAATATAGAGTACCCTCTTTTGTAACAGAAGGGAAGAATTCCGAAGATTCTGAATTGACAGGTTCACCCAGATTATAAGGTTCACTCCATTCATTGCCAATTCTATCCATCACCCAGATATCTTCATCTACTGCAGTTTCATTCCTTGACAGATCAGGTCGGTTTGAAAGAAAAAAGAACTTTTTCCCATCAGGAGATATGCATGGTTCCAGATTCATATACAGTGGATTCTTCATATGTTCCATCACTTCAGGTTGAGTCCATGTGCCATCTATCTCTTTGGTCACCAGAATAGTAGCAAAGGTATAATTAGCGAGGGAAATGCAGAAATAGATCTCCTTACCATCAGGTGTTATGGCTATGTCGCGTGTAGACATACCGGTTGAGACAATTCCCGGGGCAAAGACTTCCGGTACATCTCCCGGTGTTTTCTGGCCCAGATATGTGCCAGTTGAAACTAAGAATTCCACTTGTGGAGAATTTGTACATTCTGCAATTAATAACAATAGTGACACAAAGATTAAATTCTTCTTCATTTTGCTTTTTTATTGGTTATCAGATCAGGTTGCTTTATATAGTATATTTAATAAAAATAATCAATTAGATCTTAAACAGACAATTTGTTTTTTGTTTGTTCAACAGATGATTCTGTAACATTTACTCAATTCCCATTTATAGGCCGATCAAATAACTTTATAAATACTTTTATGGTGTCTGTGACACATCATCCTAAAGTACAAATTCTGCAAGATCAATAATCTGCGGGATTTTGTAATTCAGAGGGTGACGCCTTCCTGCCGGTAAGCAGGGAGGCTGTGACCAGAAAAGCTCTTCTGTTTCGAGCAGAGTCACGGCACACAACTAGGGCCGAGCGTTTAGAAATTGCCCTGTGGGCAATTTTAGCACCGCGTCTTCGGCTGCCGAAGGAAGGAGCCGGTCTGCAGCGTGGAGCGAAGCATGCCATGCCCCGACGAAGCGAAGCGAAGACGGGGGCGCAATTTTTGCAGTCCAGGTACAAGGTTTTGTGAGCATTACGAGTGTCGCGGTACAAGGTGTGAACGAAGCCAGAAATTTGTCACCTTCTAAAAATCTTAAGGACATGCACTGGAGCGTTGTCAGGGTTTGGCAACGTATTAAAAGCCGTATTAAAAGCAGTATTAAATGCAAAAACCGTGACAAGTTTATTTACTTTTGTCCGTGTTAGCTGCTGGGCTGTTTTTCTTTTAGGGTAATAAGAGTATAGCTTGTGCTTCTTCCACCTGAAGGATTTTTTTGGAGAATTTTCTTATTTACGAGGGCTTGTATATCTCTGAGGGCAGTATCTTGAGAACACTTCGCAATCTTCGCCCATTTTGAAGTTGTCAATTGACCTGTAAAATTATCTAATAATTTGTTTATCAGTAGAATTTGTCTATTGTTAAGGTTTTCGGAAGCGAATTTTGTCCAAAATTTATGTTTGTATAGAACTTTTGAAAGAATAATATCTGATGAATTTAGAGCATTCTCTATGCATTTTAAATACCAAACCAGCCATTCAGTTATATCAAGAGTCCCTTTTTGTATTTTTTCTAGAATTTTATAATAATCTTTTCTTTCTGATCTTATTTGTGCAGACATGCTATAAAACCTTTGGGGTGCATTGTCTGATCTGGTGAGTAACATTTCTGATAGGGCACGAGCAATTCTTCCGTTACCGTCTTCAAAGGGATGTATAGTAATAAACCATAAATGAGCTATTGCAGATTTTAATATTAAGTCCTCTTCAGATCTTTTATTAAACCATGAAAGAAATGTTTTCATTTCTTTTTTAATATCTTCTGCAGGAGGGGCTTGATAATGTACTTTCTCTTTTCCCAAAGCTCCCGAGACAACCTGCATGGGTCCAGTTGAATCATCTCTCCACCTGCCCACAATTATTTTATACATACCACTTCGACCTGAAGGAAACAATGCTGAATGCCAGCCAAATAGCCTATCAGGCGTCATGACTTCTTTATAGTTCTGTGTCGCGTTTATCATCATTTCTACTATTCCATCTACATTTCTGTCGGATGGTATGAGTCCTGAAACTTCTATTCCTAACCTTCTTGCTATTGAGGATCGAACTTGATCAAGGTTTAAAATCTGGCCTTCAATTTCAGATGTTTTTATTACTTCAGTGGTCAAGGTTTCCAATGCAGCCTCATTTCTAAGCTTAAACCCTAAAGCCTCCATTTTTCCTACCAACTTTCCCTGCAAGTGTCTAACAGTAGAAAGAGGTAAAATAAGAGACTTACTGTCCCACCTAAAGTTCGGCCAATCAGATTGTTGGTAAATATATATTTTCATTCTCCGCGATATTTGCGGTAAATATATGAACTAATCTCCGCAATTAAAAATAATATCCGCACAATCTGCGGTGATTGTCCACTTTATTCTCCGCATAGAAGTGCCCCGCCTTGCAGCTGACCCCGGCAATAGGGCCGAGCGTGAAGTCCCGACATGTCATGTCGGGATAGCGAGGAGCCAGTCTGCAGGGGTGGAGGTGTTGCTGAGCGCCTTGCCCTGACCGAGCATTGCGAGCTTCAGGAGTCCGGGTTTGTCTTGCTTTATAAAGCTGTTTAAGTAGTAGAAATTCAATGCAAAAACCGTGACAAGTTTTTTTTATTGTCCGTGTTGTGTGTAGTGCCAGTTTTATTTTTTATTCCGGGCTTTTAATCGATTCTCAATAGAAATAAAGAGATTGTGTACCCGTCTAATTTCCGGTGTCATTTCATTCTTGACCTTAATTGTCTTGATACCTGGAATAATTGCTAAAAGAATAATTAAATAAAAAGGTAGTTGAATAAGATTATTTGAAATCAATTTAGAATTCACAAAAGCAGTAACAGCAAGAAGAATTAATCCAGAAATCAATCCTGGAGAATATGCTTTGAGTTGAATTGTCCAGACTATGTGTTGGAAAACATTTAATAGAATGAAGCCAGATAAAAAACAGATAATCAGACTAAAAAGGAAAGTAGTTTGAAAAAAAATAGCAACTGATGTAAGTAGAAATCCAGCAATACAAAAAGTAAGAATATGCAGATGTATGCTGAAATTTGTCGATGGTGGCAAGTTAACGTAATACTTTTTGTAGCAATTTAAAATGTTCCATTCTTCCAATTCGTGGATGCTAAAAAAAATTGGTACTGCCCAAACAAAGTTTATTGGATTCATAATGTCGGAATTTATCTGATGATAAGCGTTTTAGGGTTAAGATGGCATTGCATACAACTCATTTTTATACACAAAACTTACCTTTTAAAATATTAGAATAGCATTAATAAGTTTACTTTTCTTCAATTATAATTATGAAATACTACCGTTCCGTCAGCTACAATACATCGGCTTCAGGCAACGGGCGTCCCGCCTACAGTAAACCTTCGGCGGGCAAAGCAGGTATCGGGACGGCTACCGGTGAGCAACATCCGGCATGGAATGCAGTTTGTCGTCCCGCTCCGCGGGACTCTGTCTGTCGCTATATGACGTCTTTCCGCCTTATGACGGAAAGACGTGCGAAGCACAAACCGCCCCAAGGGCGACGGGTGTCAGAACCTTATGTTATAGGCTATTGACGGCAAAACCGGGAACAGAGTATATTTTTTTAAGATGGTTATATCCTTCCTTCCGTGAATATCATCATTCCCGTAATAAACAAAGAAGACATTTTTATGATTGTAAATGTTATAGACATTTAAACTCCATGTGCGGTAATAGTGCTTTTTCTGTTTATGAAAGTTTATTCCTATATCCATCCGGTGATAAGCAGGCAACCTGTAGTTATTGCGGTTTTTAAAATACTGTATCCTCAGAAATGAATTGTTTATGGATCCAAGCGGTTCGTATACCTGTGAAATTATGGTGAACATATCTCCCGAACTGAATTCCCATGTAAGACTGGCATCAATGTTTTCTGTTATTTTCCGGTTTATCAGCAACGACAGGTCGTGCCTCCGGTCATACTTATACGGATACCATTCCCCGAAGCTTATATCTTCAAACTTCCTCTGACTCCAGGCAAGAGTGTAACCCAGCCAGCCTGTTGTTTTGCCCAAACTCTTCTGAAGTAATATCTCGATACCATAGGTTCTTCCCCTGCCATTTGTCTCAACTTTACTCTCCCAGTTACTGTTATCGAGGAAACTGCTGCCTTCACTGTATTCGATAATATCATTCATTGTCTTGTAATAGGCCTCGATACTGAATTCCAAACTGTTTGTGAAGGTATAAACAGATCCGAAAGTCACCTGGTCAGATGTTTCCGGACTGATTTTTGCAGTGCACGGGACCCACAGATCAGTAGAAAAGGTCACTCTTGAGCTGGTAAGAAGATGCACATATTGCTTCATCCTTGAATATGCAGCCTTCAGTGTAATCCGGTCTGTCAGAAGGTAACGTCCGGATAAACGAGGTTCAAGTGAACCATAAAATTTATCTTCCACCAGGAATCCGGAAAACCGGAGTCCGGCATTTACCTTTAACCTGCTGTTCAGCTCAATTTCATCTTCAATGTAACCAGATGTCTCAAGTGCGTTTACCCTGAAGGTGTTTTTTGTCGCCAGGGAGGTGTCTGCAGAACTTTTTACAAGGGAAACAAGGGCATTAGGAGTGAATATGTGATAAACAGCCCCGGCTCCGAATTTGATAGTGTGTCCTGTAACCGGCTGATAATCAAAATCAGATTTTATTGACACATCGCTGATGCCCGAGTGAAATTCCGATTCATAATTCTCGTTCCTTACATAGTCGCTTTTAAGGTTTGTTTCCGAATTATAAAAGTATTTATCATCATAGTAGTTATAGTTACTGTAATTTATGCTTGAATTACAGAAGAGTTTGTTGTTAATTATCCGGTTCCACCTGAGGCATGATGTTATGTTGCCCCAGCCATAGAACTGATCTTCATCAATATTGTACCTGTAATCGCCTGTTATCGTTTCGCTGCTTGTGCTGATACCATGAATCCTGTCTCTCCCGGAGTAAAGGCTGAAATAAATCCTGTTCTTTTCAGAAAAAATAAAATTGACTTTTGCTGTCACATCATAGAAATTATATACTGGCAGGTCCTTTTTCTTCAGGAAGCCTGCAATAACCAGGTCAATCCATGTGCTCCTTGCAGAAATAAGGTACGATGATTTGTCTCTGATAACCGGTCCCTCTATCATCAGCTTTGAAGAGACAGGACTGATGGAACCTTCAGCATGAGTTTCCTTAATATTGCCTTCTTTCATACTGATATCGACAATGGATGAAAGTCTGCCCCCATACCTGGCCGGGAAACCTCCCTTTATCAGAGAGACGTTTTTTATTGCATCGGGATTGAATATTGAAACAAATCCAAAAAGGTGACCGGGATTATATACTGTAATACCGTCCAGAAATATCATGGTCTGATCCGGTCCTCCTCCCCTGACATAAAGTCCGCCTGTACCTTCTGTCCCTGACTGAACTCCCGGAAGAAGCTGAAGCGCTTTAAGGATATCTGTTTCGCCCATCAGCATGGGCATGCTTTTAATTGTTGCCAACGGCATATTTACGGTGCTGATTTCTGAACTCCTTAATCCCCGCCTGCTGTCTTTTATGATGACCTCATCAAGAGTAATTGGTCCCGGATTCATTTTAACAGTAAAGATTGTATCGTTCAGCAAAGTAACCCGGATGCTTTTTGTATCATATCCCAGGTAACTGCATGCAATCTGAAAATGTTTATTCTTTGATTTTAATGTAAAATACCCATAAGCATTACTATAACAGCCGTTCCCGGATACAGAATCATACAGGATTGCGCCGATCAGTCTTTCACCTGTGCCCGAGTCTTCAACGTAGCCATTTATTGTATGGTACTGGCCTGACAGAGAAACTCCGTTTATCAATAATAAAAGTATGAAAGCTGATATTTTAATCCTGTTTTTCATACTAATAGATAGGCGGATTATAGTGCACAGGAATGACAATGGTTGAATCTATTGATGCCGAAGCTCCGGAGAAAATACCTGTTCCATTTGATATATTGGAGTATACCTGGACTGGTTCTGAAAAAATATCATTTCTTTTGATCAGCTGGTTAAAGTAAGAGTTCGCATATTTATAATATTCCTCGTTGATTGAATAAAGCCGTATGTAAGCCGTTCTATTTGTTATTTTTTCGCCTGCCGGAGGGTATGCCCGGTCATTGAACCATGCCGGCCAGACATATACTTTCAGTTCATATATACTGCCATTGCATGCATCGTCAGCGATAAATATCTCATTGACCCAGATCTCCTTATCCTCATTTTCCAGCGAAATTGATCCCGGAGTGCTATGGTTTATTCTCATATATACTGCATTATTGTTGGGGCAGAAGAAATAAGCCTGATATTTAACAGTTTCAGTCGTTCGCCCGAAGGGATATGATACATAATGATCAGTAAGTCCGTATCTGTCTATGCTTAGCTTATAATAGTTCCCAGTCTGAATCGGGTCTTCGAATCTTACAGTACATTCAAGAACTTTATAAATGTTGCCGCCATTATTAATATATGTTGTGTTTGTATCAACCGATAAGATCGGAATGGATTTGGGAATTACAGTGGCAGAAGTAATTATCTCGAAACCGAGAACTTCAATCCTGATCTGATAGGTGTTTTCTGATATGGGTTTGTAGCCATTCAGAGATATATAATCCCCTGTTATACGGTTGTTAAATTTTTGTTCCCTGTAAATAAGATTTTCTGAAAGACCGTCATCATTTGTCAGTATCACAGATGCATTCCTCACTATAGTAATTGTATCAGACGATATCTTGTTGGGCAGGCTTTCAGTGACCGCCATACTGACTGATTCATCGTCTTTTAATATGCAATTTACAGTAAGTATCGGGGAAGAATCAGGAATATCAAGATTAAGGTCAGATTCGCATGCCTCAGCAATAAGTATCAGCAGTAAGAAGATTCCGATCAGATAATTTCTGAATCTAATCCAGGTAATCATAGGTTTGGAGGTAGTATAAAGTAATAAACTAATTA
>CAZEKO010000088.1:0-7949 GCA_964512775.1 uncultured Bacteroides sp.
AAATAATCGGACATTTTTTAACTCCATAAGTAAAATTCTATTACTAATTGTTTCGGTTGTTGAGGAAGCTTACACCAGAGTCAGTGATAATGATTGTTTTTTATGAGAAGTTCTTCATTTACGACAATAATTCTCTCAGAACTATTCTATGTTAATATCTTATTTGAATAATACTCAAGTACCTGGCCATTTCGTATATCTCCATCAGGAGAAATATATCCTCCATATTTAAAAAATTCCATTCCAATAGAGATAATGTCAGCAAGTCCGTCATCATCAAAGAATGCTTCATCGAAATTGACATTATGAAGTGCATCACGAAGCGAACGTGCAGGTTCTATTAAACCATTAATGCCTGAATCCTTCCATCTCTCAGCCATACCTGTAGGATCGGCCAGCAAAAGCTTTGCAATAAAAAAATGAGGGAGTATCTTTAGGTTTCTTTTAATAACCTCAAAACAATCATACAAAGTAATTTCCTTGTTATCCTGGAGAGATATTGGTTCACCAATAACGCAAAATATTGGAATACGTTTTTCTACAAAAGCTTTGATAAATGGGAAATCGGTTTTTGTTTTATAATCCGGCCTGTAAGAACCATATAAATTATCTCCATCTGTCAAATCATGAAAAAGACTTGTAGGAGGAATGATTGTACCAGCATAGTACGACCTTATAAGTTGTTCCGCCTCAGGCACTAAAGAATATGATATTGAGAGCGGAATCACTGATATTATTTTGTTATGTCCAAGCTTATCCTGAACTTTTCTGGCACCTTTGAAAATTCTTTTTATCTTAGCCTCACCAATAGCACCGGAATAACTTCGCCCTCCTTCCGGATAAACAAGAGTATCAACACCAATAGAAAACATTCGATTAAGATATTCATTTAGAAGAACTGTATAACCAACCCGGTATCTTCGAGTATTCCTGAATAGATCTGAACATTGAAATCTATCATCCATTATTTCTCTGTTTAAAAGACAAGCATTCACCATAGGCATTAAATAAGCTGAACGCCTCCTTGCGAGAGTACTCCATGCGCAAAATAATGGTTGTGGTACCCGGAGTAAGTTAGCAATCCATGATACAACCAGAGAATCTATATTTGTTTGATGATTTGGAAGATAAAATAGTGTTCCATTTAAAGAAGCCTGCAACACCTGTTCTTTAACTTTATCTATTTCACTGACAAGAATAATTGAATTATAAATATTCTTATGAAACCAATACTCGCTGAATAGTGAATATTGGAAAAAGAAAAGATTTGAAAAATTTGCAGAGAGTTTTTTAAGATCTTTTTTATACAATGATTCTGCTTTTTCGTCTTCTGGATAGTACTTATTAAGATATCTCTCCCTGAATTTTGAGAAAATAATTTTGTTGTCACTCCTGCGATTATAGGTTATCCTTTTTACTCTTCTATTCACTATGGGTTTTATTTATGTGCTGCTTTTCATTAATAAAAAATCCGTAATGTAAAATTTTGTATGAAATACTAATGGAGAAAAGAAAGCTAAAAGATTTGGTGTGAATCATTTTGTTTAACAAATATATCCTCAGATTAATCTGATTAATATTAATCATAATTAGTCAGAATAATAGTTCTCAGGACCTACTATTTTTAACAGAGATAAACGGAGAAGATCTTCATTTAATTCCCCTTCAGTCGAAAATAAGTGTTGAATAAATGCTTTATTATTTTTTACAGACTGTAATATTTTAGCACTCAGGATTGCACCCATTGACGATACCATGCATCCCTCGGGAGCAACATTTAAAACCAGATCTGTTCCTTCATTCAGCCGTGAAATTGTTTCACCAATATAAGGAACCAATTCGCCACACGGTTTAAATGTTGGCAATACCGGCTTGGCTTCTGCGATAATCTTACTCATTTCGTGAGGAATTTCCAGACCGGCAGCCTTATATAACGGTTTTGCCAATATATTCCTCAGATTATTAATAGTATTTGTTGTTTCTTTTATATGAGATCTCTTTTCTTTAATCAAATTAATTAATCTGTATTTCTCACTCTTTTCATCAGCATGCTTTAGACTATTTTTATACATGTTGATTTCTTTATTGGCAAATGTGATTCTTGATTCTAAAATATATTCAAAATAACCCCATAATGGCGTATAGGTCAGGTCAAAAGAACCAAATCCTAATGTATCTATAAGGAATTTGAGAATTTCTTCGAGTTGGGCAACTCGTAAATAAACCTCACCTTCGACATGAATTTTTATTTTTTTATCCTTATAATCTGATTTATTTTTTTGAACAGATAACCATTTACTATTAAAGTCATTTAAAATTCTCCGAATCCCGTTATTATTATATAAACCATAACCAAAATATTGGGCAAGCCCGGCAAACTTTGGGAATCCTTGTTCAATTTTATCAACGATAAACAGGGTCAATTTACCCGGTTTTATTTTATACTCTAATCGATCATAAACTGCTTCCTTTAATTTGCGGAAATCATGTTTCAATTTTTCAAACTCTTGATAATTCCCGCAATTCGAAACTACTTTAAGATATACTGAATGCAATACACCCTTTACAACAATTGCATGAAATCCCTGTATGGTCGTCCATTTTTCTATTTCTGAAATATAATCATCTTTATCATGTAATTCTGTAGCTATATTTACCAGAAATTTTACCGGGAAATTTATATTACGTACCCCAGGAAAGTTATTATCAGACTTTTTAAGTAATCTGTAAAAATTAAGTTTACATATATCCAAATATTGTCCCTGTCTACAGGGGCCATCACCACTATGTATAAACAACACTATTCTTTCTTTCCCGTTAACCAAAGGATCATCTTTTTCTTTTCTTTTGATAAAATCATTTGTTGCCTGTACCATATCTGAGAAGACAGCTGCCAACGGAGCACAAACTGACTCTCCAACATATTTTTTACCGATCTTTATTTTTGCTTCCAGATCGTAAGAATCATCGTCATAATTGTCAATTACAGAAAGGCCTGCGGCTCTAAATACGGAAACAATTGGCCTGTTATCGTGCATTGTGGGGAAATAAATTATATCGGTTTCCTTATACAGACCATCTAACTGGAACTTATCTAAAAATCTTATGGAAAAATTCGTATTTTCATTTCCGGGAAATTCACTGTGCAAATTTTTGTTTAATTGATTCAAATGCGTATTTACACGATTCTCCAGATGAGCCAGCTCTGCAATCATTGCATCGGACTGAATTAATAGTGAAGGGAAGTTTTTGGTAATCTCTTCCAGAACAGGAAGAGTAATACTGTCCGGCCCACACCTGAAAGTTGAAACTTTAACAATAGAGATCTGTATTTCTGTATTTCCGGTTTCAATTTTTTTGATTAGTTCTTTCAATCTGGTATGTTGAATTATCTGATGAAATCGTTTATTCGAAATTGCATATGTTTTAGTTACCAAGTCATGTGGATTTTTCCAATAGATATAATCGAATTGTTTATCCGGATATGTCTCAAACACATAGGCGGGAATGGCTATAACACCTTTATCTTTGAGAAGTTTCCCAATATGGCTGTCATAAATTCCCGGATTCAGGACATACTCTCTTGCACAGATGACTGAAATATTTAATTTTTTATTAATTGCTTCTTCTATAAAATCTGCTGTGATCTCTGCTACTTCTTTATTCAATTTTTCATATTCCTTTATGGCATAAGCAATTGCCTCAATGAACCTGCTTTTCAGAACATTTACTTCATAATAATTGAAAATGGAATAAAATTCATCATACAATTGATCGGCAATGTATTGCGGATCAATGATGTTAAAACTTATATCAAACAATTTGAACCGGGCTTCAGGATACTTCGTTTTAGCGAAATGATATGCGATTAGAATTCCACCCTGGTTTGTGATACAAGTCCTCCCAACACTCCCCCCTTCAATGGGTAAAAAGTCTATTTGAGGAACCAGGATAATTCCGTGTTTTTCTCTGGCTAAACGGAGAAATTGTCCGGTTGCACCAATGTTCGGAGCACAAGTATCGATAGGAAACAACGGCTGTCCTTCCAAAATATCTCTTTCTTGTACATTATCTATGTGCACCGGTATGCCGAATTGTTCGAACACTTTCCCAAAGAAATATGCTCTTTCCGAAATAGAGAAACTTCTTGGAATCACCAATCTATTTCTGTCCTCAGATTTGGGTAGTTTCCTATCAATGAATTTCCAGATTGATTTGTATGAGTCAGGAATCTCATTCTCTTCGCTTCTCTTCTTCCGTGCCTCAAGCTCATTTACTGCAGTACAGCCTCCAAGGATCAGGGAAATTTCATCATGTCCGTACTTTGAAGTAAGCTTTGATCTCACACATCGTGCATTCTTATCTCCACAGGCTGTGCCATGGCATACAATAATTTTTTTACTGAACTCACGTTCAATGAAATCATCAAAATTGCAGTATTCTTCGATGTTAGGAAGATTTTTGTTTTCAAGACTTTTAACAAGGCCAATACATGCCCTATGGCCAGGAAATGGAGGAACAAGACAAAAAATCTTTGAATCCATGTATTCCTGTATTCTGTGTGTAACTGCTAACGGTAAAGGGTCACTCAGCATGGTCTGGCCATGGAGAAGTGCTATGGAATTCCGGGGAAATTCTACTTGTTGCCAAAGGGAACGAGCCATATTCTCCACAATTGCATAACAACAGGAAGCTAATATCTCATCCTTACTATAGCCTTCCGCCTGCATTCTTCTAGCATTTTCCATTAAAAATACTACACAGGTAGCATTGATTCCATATGCTTTTTCTGCTTCAAAAGCTTTACCATAAGCCTCTGCAATATCTTCAATATTAAATAAAGTTTTAAGGGTATCCATCAAGCTTCCTGTACCGGCAGAACATTTGATATTCATAGCATTGTCAAACAATTCCTGCTTTTTAAGAGAAATGACTGAAATCTTGGTATCTTCTCCTCCAATATCAATTAACAGACAAAAGTCTTCATTTACATCATTTACGCCTTTACATTTTAATTTTGTAATATGTTCTCTGGCTAGTTGGATTGATCCCTTAGCGTGAGCATAATTTTCAACCTCGACTGATATTCTTTCTTTAATATGTGGATAAATTGCCTTTAAAACCTTCTGAACCTGATATCTGCCGCTTCCTGTGACACCAATGTTTTGAATCCTTAATTTATCAATACCTCTGGATTTAAGTTTCCCGAAAATATGCTTTATTGTGTTAATGGTGTCTCCTTGATTATCATAGAAATTTTGAAACAATAGCTCCCCGGGACTGGCGTTACTTATCACGATCTTCGCCATGATTGAACCTATATCAAGCCCGATATTTACCGGCAGATCCATAAATATTTCAGGTGAATAAACTTCAATCTCCGGATTAGGCAATCTTTCATAGAGTCCTTGTTTTTCATACTTCTCTTTTAATGCTTTGAAAGATGGAAATTCTAATAAGGTATCTGGTTTTCGTAATCGTACTTCATTTTGTTTTCGAAAATTGCTTTTCCCAAGTCTTCCTTCCAAATATCTCATTCCTGTTATGGTGATTGATTGTTCCTGATCATAAACAACCTCTTTTACTCCATTCGCTTTTAAAATATCTTCAGCACAATTTCTGGCATACTGCCATTTGAATACACCACCGGTCAGGTAAACCTTATTTATCCCACAGGGGACTTTTCTGCATGGTTTCATTACTTCTGACTTCATGGTTATGGCCAGGGCATGATCAAGAGGGAATCCCTGGTTTTTATCAGAGATAGTAGCTGAAGAACTGAATACGCCACAACGATCAGTTCTGACAGGGATTTTCTCACGTTTAATTTCTCCTCTTGTCCCAAGATAATTATCCAAAAGAAGATCAACATCGTTACGGTCAATGTTCAGTTTATGAAGGATCCTGCCCAGATTGATTCCTGTTCCGGCTCCACACCGGGGATTGACGATTAACATATCTTCTTTCAATTCTCCATCCTTATCAACGCATATGATCATGTAGCCGGATGCTGACAGATCTATTATGCCAATACTTTCTAATTCTCTATTTTCATTCTTTAGCAAAAAAGATTTGGCAGCAGACCAAAGAACTGCTGCCGGCATAATTGATTCACCACGTCTTAATACCTTTTTAGTAATCTCTGAAAGCTTCCCTGTAATATATATTGACTTAATATTGTCTTTCGATAAGTCACCAGCATTTTTAATTAATCCAACAACACCAGATTCACTGAACAATTTCTGGATATTATCGTTATTCGGGATTATTATGGGATTTGTTAATGTTTCAGATTTACTCTCAGTAGATGAGTCATAGATCCACACACGAATATTTTCAATTCCTGCATCAATATAAATCTCACTATTTGTCGTGGTTCCTTTCAATTATTTAATATTTATCAAAGAAAAAGGCGCTTTAAATACGTTTGATTTCCCATATTCATTCCACCTTAGTGATTATTTTCTGGAATAATTTGGAGGATAATTTTCCATGAAAGCCGGAAATGAGGTTAGAACTTTTTCCTACGGCAGAACTAACTGCATCAGGGTCAAAGGGTATAATCTCAATCCTGCAAATTTCAAAACGCCACAACATTCTTAATCAAAATTAAGGATTTCTTATTTATCCGGATAATAAAAGCAATATTTGGTTTATTGATATAAAGTTATGCGGAGTTCCCGGTTTGTTATTTCATTAATGGGAGCTTGTTTATAAGACCAACTTGTTCCTTGAGCGTCTTTGCTAAACATGCAGCGAGCCATATCTTGGCATTATTCCTCTTGCCAAGAACCCGGTCCAAATAGCCTGGTTCTCCATTGATCCATTTGCATAGCTGTTGAAACCACATCGATACCTGCCATTTGATTCTGCTGTTGTATGAACCACATCCCTGAAAATCCTTAGAAGGAGCTAATGATCCTATGCCGGCAAGAACTCGCTCTATGTTGTCCGGAAAAGTATAGTGGCATATGTCGGTTCTTTCTATTTGATCCTGAAGCCGATCAAGCTGAACACCGAGACTATATCGCTCGATCGGTCTCCAAAGTAAGCGTTTAATGAGTAGCTCAACGAGTCTTTCCTTTTCATTATTACGTTCACCTAACAGTTTTGTAACATGAGCCTTCATTATTTGAATTACTCTGATATATGAATCAATTCCCGCCAATGATTTTGGATTTAACCAAAGTTGAAGAGCATTAATGTATATCTGTGCAGTTCTGGAGCGTCCCGTTTTATTTTTCTTCCAGGAATCCGGGCCAGTTCTGGGATGAGATGATCCGATAGAGCCGGGATCAATAAAAGGCGTGAGAAATTCGATCGATCTGAGGATATAATCATAGTGGATTGCATACTTAAAATGGCATACCTCAAACTGCGTAATCAATTGTCTCACTGCTTTTACCGGAGCAGAGGCTCCCTTAAGCTCATTTTCCATATTATTGATCTCTATGATCTCAGGATCGTCCTTGCTAACGATTATGTTATGCCATGAATCCATTTCTTTGATCTGGTAATTGAAAGTTAAACTGCTGAAGTGCATCATTACAATCCAACCAGGTTGTTAATATCGCATAATCAATCAGGCATATTTACCTGTCCTATTGTTGATAGTGGAATAGTGTGTGCTTAAAAAGGAGATCGTGAATTAATTCTAATCCCTGGGATTGTTCATTATCTTCCTGAAGTGGTTATTGATAAGAGGACAAAAGTCCCGATTACTCCAAGCAGTGCAATGATAATTTTGACAGGGATGTTTTTAATAAATACAAAAATAGATAAACAGATCATGATCCACATTACAATAAGCGAAATTATTTCACTACATAACGGATTTGATCTGGTTTTTCGGAAATTGTGTATGTATTTGCCAAATTGTGCATCGTCAGCTAAATTTAAACTTTTTCGGATAAAAAAATAAGGTGTGGTATGGTAAATATTCTCCGATT